>JAFGID010000124.1 GCA_016929735.1 Ignavibacteriales bacterium
CGAGCTGATGTATCAACAATTTGTGTCGGAATGGCCGCAAGTATGGGAGCTGTTCTTTTGGCAGGAGGACATCCTAATAAGCGTTCTGCTCTACCAAACGCAAAAATCATGCTTCATCAACCTTGGATTGGAGGATTGCAAGGGCAGACTACTGACATAGAAATTCATGCAAAAGAAATGCTTAAAACCCGTGATACGATTTACAAAATTCTCTCTGAACATACTGGAAAAGATATTGCCGACATTACAAAAGATTGCGATAGAGATTTCTTTATGTCATCGGAAGAAGCAAAACAATACAAACTAATTGATAATATTTTAGTCCGAAGGGCAGACGAAAAAGATAAAAAATAATTTTAATAATTTTTAATGAGAATAACATGAAAAAATATTTTTTCCTGATTTTTTCATTCCTATTATTCCAATCTATTACTCAAGCACAAAATAAAATTCTTACTATCGAAGATGTCGTTTTTAATTCTTATTCTTCACTTGCTCCTTCAAATTTAAGACAACTTAGCTGGATACCAAATTCAAATGATTATGTATATCTTGTAACAGAAGGGCAGTCCCAACAAATAGTAAAATTTTCAGCAGAAAATGATAACAGTGAAGTTATGCTTAGTCTTGAAGGACTTAATCAGAAATTAAAAGAGAGCGGTCTTAACGAAGTAAAATCTTTCCCTTATTTTTATTGGATTGATAATAAAACGCTATCATTTACTCAAGATAATTTCTTATTAAATTATGATGTTAAAAAAAAATCCTTAACGAAAATTATTAATTATCCAAAAAAAGCGAACAACACAACAAATGCACCAAATAATAAATTTATTGCATATACAGTTGGAAATAATTTATTCGTTTCTCTGGATATTGATCAAACTACTCAAATCACACTAGACGATGAGTCCGGAATTATAAATGGTCAATCTGTTCATCGGAATGAATTTGGAATTAATGGTGGTATTTTTTGGTCACCGAATAGCAACTACATCGCTTTCTACAGAATGGATGAAACAATGGTAACTGATTATCCAATATTGGATATCAGTACAACGCCCGCTACTTATAAACTCATCAAATATCCAATGGCGGGACAGACCAGCCATCATGTTACAATCGGTATCTATGATATTAAAAATCAAAAAACAAATTTTTTAAAGACTGGTGAACCACTTGAGCAATATTTAACTTGTGTAACTTGGGAACCTTCTGAAAAATATATTTATGTTGCACATCTAAACAGAGACCAAAATCATATGCAATTAACCAAGTATGATGCAGAGACAGGTGAAAAAATTAAGATGTTATTTGAAGAGAAAGATGAAGAATTTGTTGAGCCCGAACACGATTTAATTTTCTTACCAAATGACGAAAATCAATTCCTCTGGTTTTCCGAAAGAGATGGCTATCAACATTTATATTTGTATGACACAGATGGCAAATTGATTAAGCAAATTACAAAAGGTGAATGGGTAGTAAAATCTTTTGATGGATTCGATAAGAAAGGAGAAAATATATTAATCTCTGCAACAAAAGATGGAGTTTTGGAAAATCACTATTATATCATAAATATCGAATCAGGAGAAATAACGAAAATTTCGAATGGTGTGGGTATCCATCGAATTAACGCCAATTCAGATTTTAATTATTTTATTGATTCATATAGCAGTTTGGAAATTCCTCGTGAAATAAATATTGTAGATGCAAAAGGAAAAATAATAAAAAATATTCACAAGTCAGAAAATCCTCTTAAAGATTTTAAAATTGGAAAGACTGAAATTTCGTCTCTTTTCACTGATGATGGAATAGAATTATACACACAAACAATATACCCACCCGATTTTGATAAAACCAAAAAATATCCTGTAATTGTTTATGTTTATGGAGGTCCACACTCACAACAAGTTAATAATAGCTGGCCAGTTGGAAGATATGATTTTTGGTTTCATTTAATGGCACAAAATGGATACATCATTTTTCAATTAGATAATCGTGGTGAAGATAACAGGGGCTCTGCATTTGAACAGGCAACTTTTAGAAAACTCGGAACTATTGAAATTGCAGATCAAATGAAAGGAGTTGAGTATTTGAAATCTTTGGAATATATTGACAAAGACAGATTTGGTGTTTATGGCTGGAGTTATGGTGGATTTATGACTACATCGCTTATGTTGCGAACAGATGGCGCTTTCAAAGTTGGAGTAGGTGGCGGTGCTGTTATTGACTGGAAATATTACGAAGTAATGTATACTGAAAGATATATGGATACACCAGAAACAAATCCTGATGGCTATGATGAAGCAAACTTGTTGAATTATGTCGAAAATTTAAATGGGAAATTACTATTAGTTCATGGAACAGATGATGGAACTGTCGTATGGCAACAAACATTATCATTCGTTCAAAAAGCAACAAATTTAAATAAACAACTGGATTATTATCCTTATATTGGTCATGAACACGGAGTTCGCGGACAAGATGCTTTGAATTTATATACAAAAATCACAAATTACTTTTTAGAAAATCTATAGGAGTTTTGGTTGAAAAATATTATAGGAATACGTAGAGAAGATAAAAATAAATGGGAAGTCCGAGTTCCACTTATTCCCGAACATATAAAACACTTGAA
>JAFGID010000125.1 GCA_016929735.1 Ignavibacteriales bacterium
TAAAATCAAATTTTCTTCTTATTAAATTCTCAAGAAATTTCTTATAATTATCGGGAACATACTTAGCATTACTTGAGAAGAAAATAAATATTGGGTAGTGTGTCCCAACTTGAGTAATATATTTTATTTTTATCTCTTTTCCTGTTGCAGTCGCTGGAGGTGGGTTTCTTATTATTTCTGGTAATAAGCTGTCGTTCAACTCAGATGTTGGTATTTTTATTTTTCTTCTTTCATCTATCTCTTGTGCTAATTCAATTAACTTATATATCCTTTGCTTTGTTAATGCTGATATGAACATGATTGCAATATAATTAAGATATTCAATTTTACTTCTCAATTCCTCTTCATATTTTTTTGCTGTATTAGTTTCTTTTTCTATTAAGTCCCATTTATTAACAGCTAATATAATTCCTTTTTTTCGTCGCTCTGCTTCAAATATTATTTTTTTATCTTGTACATCAATACCAGTTGTTGCGTCTATCAAGATAATTGCTACGTCACATTCCATTAAAGCTCGATATGTTCTCACCATCGAGTAATATTCAAGATTCTCTTTAATTTTTGATTTTTTCCTGAGACCTGCAGTATCAATTAAAACAATTTCCTGACTATAATATTTAAGAATTGAATTAATACTATCACGCGTAGTCCCTGGAATATCTGTCACAATACTCCTGTCAAAACCGAGCAATGCATTAGTTAGAGATGATTTTCCAACATTGGGTTTACCAATAATTGCAATATGTAGTCTTTTATCTTCTTCTTCAGAAATGTTTTGAAAAGTTAATGATTCGCATAAGTCGTCAAGAAAATCACCAAGATTGCGTCCGTTTAAAGCTGATATATCATATAATTTTTCAAATCCGAGTTTATAAAAATCTGACATATATATCGAATGCTGAGGTGTGTCTAATTTGTTTATTAAAAGGAAAACAGTCTTATTATGTTTTCTTAATAATTGAGCAATGTTATAATCCATTGGATTTAGCCCAAACTTACCGTCCACAACAAATAGGACCGCTTGAGCTTCTTCGATAGAAAATTCAACCTGCTCCTTTATGGCTATTTCAAATTTATCATCAGACTTTGGGATATAACCACCAGTATCAATAACCTGAAAAGCTTTTCCATTCCAATCTACTTCACCATAAATTCTATCTCTCGTAACCCCACTAACATCATCTACAATTGCAGTGTTACTTTTAGTTAATCTATTGAATAAAGTAGACTTGCCTACATTCGGGCGTCCAACAATTATAATTAATGGCATTTTCATAAAAAATTAAAAATTAAATCGTAGATTAATTCGGGGGTAATAGTACCGGTTGTTTGCTAAAATAATTTTATCTATTTCAGCTGAGATTTGAAGATTCTTGTTATAACTACTTGTTGTCCAGGCAGCATCTAATGCACTAATTATGTGATTAGCAACTATTACAATTACTGCTGTTTGAGCAACACCATAATAATCATTTGCTTTGCCTCTTAAGCCGGAGTAATAACTGAAATTTTGAGTAACCGGATCTGGATATTTATAGGTTGTATTTGATAGATCAAAATCATCCCAACCTGGATTGAATTGAGAATATTTTCCAATCATTTCATAATATTGTTGGTCCCCATAAGGAGCAAGCGAGTGTGAATATCCTTCGACTTCCCTTTCCATATTATTCAACACAGACCAATTAACTTGTGTCTTCTGAGCATCATAAAACAAATTCTGGTAATTCAATTTTTGTGCGTCTGATAATCTGTTATCGTAAGTCCATTTAGCATATTTTGCTACACTCCATCTTTCATCAGCATAGTTTTGGAAGAATATTGTCTGATCGTCACCTTTTTTATCATAGATAATTCCCGTAGCAATTGATGCAATTTCTAATGCAAAGAATAATCCTGCTTTCCAATAACTTTTGGCATAAAATTCTCCAGCACCGGGGAAGGCAAATGATAATACTGCTGCTAGAAATACTGATTTTTCTTCTTGGGTAACCGTTTGAAATTTATTATCGTCGAATGTTTTTTCGAATGCAATTTGAGAATCAAAATAAATATTACCAGTAAAAATCGAATCAATATCCTGTGCTGATAAATTACAAATTATAAAAAATAAGATTGATAATAATACATTTTTCATAAATACTCCAAATTTTTTACAATCAAAACTCGCAAAGGTTAATTAAAAAGAAAAGTCAAAAAGTATTCCACCATAAAATTGCCATTCCTTACCATATTTTATTTCTTCTCCATGAACCATTCTAGTGTATTCATCAAATGAATAGGAAGCGTTGAAAAATATACTTGTCGGAAACATATAAAAGGAAATCAAACTCATTCTTAATTCTGCACCAACTCCCTTTTTAAATGAATTAAATTTTGGAGCTTTGCCTGTCCAAGCATCACCATAATCTCCATAAACACTTAGAAATATTTTATCCAAATATAGATGACCAAACTTGAAATCAATATCACGGAATAATGGAAAGCGATAAGTAAGATTTAGCCAAAGTAATTCATTGCCACTAATTGCATAAAACGGATAAGCTTTCATCCCGATTAAGCCACCAAGATAGTAATCAAAGAAATCCGGAACTTCTGGTCCTAAAATACTTGCTGCTCGAACACCAAGAGTGATTGTGTGTCTTGAAAATAATCTTAAATATTCTTTCCAATTTAATTCAATCCGATGGAAATTAAAATGACCATATTTCGGGATTAACATTCCATTTTCCACTTCATACTCACTTTCAGAATTGAATTTGTTAAATTCATAATTATATTGAAATTCCACTTTACGACCGATTGGATTAATTTCTGAATCAACATAAGGCAACAATCCGTTATGTGTAAATTTAACTTGAATATTCCTTCCAATCAAATAAGTATCTTTTGTTGATGGATATAAAATAGTGGTATTGGGTAAAATAAAGCTGCCTAGAGTTGCAGTATAAGAACTAAAAATAAATCTTGCCTCTATTTCATTAGCTATGGAAAATATTTTGTGTTTTGCTACAAAATCAAATTCAAAAAGATCATAAGTTACATCCGTTGGAATTTTGTGGTCATATTTAAATTCACCACCTGTTGAATCTATCCCGAAAAATATATCTACATTTGCTTTTCTACTAATACTGTACAATTCAACCGCAACTTGAGGTTTTAGTCCCAAATTATAAATCAATGGGAGTTTATCTCGATATTCTAATTGTAAAAATAAATCTCTTTCAGCCCTTGTATTTATCGAGCCACCCGCAAAAATGGAAAATCTATTTAGCATATCACTCGAAAGCAAATATACTCCGGGCTTTATTCTATCAATAACAGAATTTGACGTGTTGTAATTATCATAGCGAATAAAAGGTAATACAGATAACCTGCTGAATGCACCACTATATTTTGTTGCTTCATATTCTGGTACCTTGGTATCATCGAAATTTATCAAAGAATAAATATCATAATTTTGGAAATCACCATTTGGAATTTGAGTATCTAAAGGTGGATTATTTTTCCATATATATTTTTTATCTTTATTTACTTTTTCCTGTTCAGTTTTTGAAACCTGAAAAATTTTAAATCCATCTGCCGTATATCCGGAGTAACAAATATCACCACTTACATTAACTGTCGGCATAAAAGCACCACCAACAACATTTGTTAATCTTTTAGTTTCCTTTAAATTCAGGTCATAAGAATAAATATTAAAAATTCCTGTTTCGTTTGATGTATACAAAATAACATTTTCAGATACAATAAAAGGTTCTCGTTCTTCGTAATTTTCTTTTAGAATAAATTCAAAATTTGCACCCGATGTATCAATTATTGCTATATCACGTCCGGAAATTTCAGTGTAGTCAAAAATTATTTTGGAATCATTAATTGTAAATTTTGGATTATATACCTGTTCACCATTACCAAAGATAGTTATAGATTTAAAATTTTTTCCGTCAATATCAATCATACCAAGATTCGTTGTTCCATCCTTTTGGTAGACAAAAACAATTTTATTTCCCGAATAAGAAACAGAAGGGTTGTTTGCCCTCAATCCATAAGTCAATCTTTCTTCCTCATCCTCATCAATATCATAAACATAAACATCATGAACACTTAGGAAATTGTTATTATCGCGAGTCAATTTTGAATAGACTATTTTATTTTGATTTTGGATATAACTTAAATTTGATTGAACACCAGTTACAAGTAATTCATTTTTCTTTGAAGCAAAATCGTAAAGATATAAGTTAGATATTCCGAAATAATCAGCACCCTTGTTCGAGACATAAATCAATTTTTTACCATCTTGTGAAAAAACTGGATAAAAATTCCCGAATCCATCATCAATTATTTTTTCACCTTCAATTTTATTTTCCAGTACAGATTTAATTCTGTTATTATAATCTTCTGTTGTAAACGCAATCCATTCACTATAAATTTCCACACCGGATTTTCCAAGGACATCCTGAAATGCAGCATCAATAGTAAAGTTTGTAAGCGAGCCTAATTTTTCAGAAATCAGTCTCAATTTATCTTCACCATATTTCTGAGCAATAAATAAAGTCAAAGCAAATCCACTATTGTAAACAGATTCATTTCCAAGACTTGTTTTACTGAATACACCCATTTCGTTCCAAGTCAACAATTTATTTTCCAACGCATAACATCTTATTATCATATCACGATGCGAATCCCAACTATCATAATTAAACTCCCTTCTCTGATATTGTGCAGTTCCTTCTGCAAACCAAGCAGGTATATTAAATGTAGCGACAGGATACGATGCTATAAAATTTGGGAAACCATATAGAACGTCTGGTCTTCGTTTATCTTCATAATTCAAGAATTGTAAATAAATAGCAGGAATTGTTCTTCCAAGTTTCATTGCTGCCTGAATTTGAACCATATGAGTAAACTCATGTGATACAACATTTCGCAGCCAATTATGTGTTCCGCGCAAGTCCGTATCCAATGCAGAAGACCATAACTCAATTTTGTTATCGAAGAAATACGTTGCTCCATTTGAAAAATCATCAATATCTTTTATAACAAAATGGATCCTTTCAGGTTCATATTGATATAATGTTGTAATGGGTTCCCAAATTTCATCAATTATTTTGGCAACTATTTTTGCTGTTCTTTCTGCTTCGGGATGAAAATGTACATCTGCATGCTTCGATTTTAATGTGTACCAAGAATACTCTGGATTATACTCGTCAAATTGAGCATTAAGCAGAATGAAAGAGAACAAAAAAAGGAAAGGTATATATATTTTATGCATTATTTTTTTTACTATAATTGTAAATTATTTAATTATTGCAATTTTAATTACTATATCACTAGTTTTACCAGTAACACTTGTTGCTTCGATATTTGCAAAATAAACTCCGCTTTGAATATCCGACACATTCCACACAAATTCATTATCATACCCACCTCTTGCATCAGCTTCATGTTTAGCTACTAAATCGCCAGCAAGATCAAATATTCTAATTACAATTTTCGAATCTTCTGATACATAATATCTAATGTTAGTTTCATTTTCATAGACAGGGTTAGGCCAATTGTATGCTTTGTTCTTTGGGAAAAATTCA
>JAFGID010000008.1 GCA_016929735.1 Ignavibacteriales bacterium
ATGTTACAAGAAACAAAAGAAAATAATCGCTCGATTATAGTTGCTCTATGGGATGCTGAAGAAAAAGGACTGCTCGGTTCAACTTATTTTGTTAGTGCAGTTGATTATCTAAATAATATCACTGCAAAGATTAATCTTGATATGGTCGGCAGAGGTAGTTCAGACACTCTTTATGTTTTAGGAAGTGATAGAGCAAGTTCAGAATTCCATAATCTGATAAAATCTGTTAATGATGAAACAGTAAAATTCTATTTGATTTATTCACTCAACAATCCAAATAATAGTTTTTATAATGCAAGTGACCACGCACCATTTGCTCATAAAAAAATACCTGTTGTTTTCTTTAATGATTATATGTTGAGTGATTTACACAAGCCAAGCGATGATTTCGATAAAATAAACTATGAAAAAATCTGCAAGACCAGTTTACTTTCATATTATCTTGCACTTGAAATAGCAAATAGAGAAAATAAGTTCGTAATCGACAAATAATCAAAAAATATGAATTATTGGGGCTGTCTCAAAAGGGTAATTTATAGCAAAAAAGAAGTAAAAGAAAATTTTTAATTTATTGTATAACAACAAGTTAATGGATTCCTCCCGATTTTATCGGGATGGGAATGACATTTTTATCACTTTTGAGACAACCCCTTTTATTTTTACAAAATAAAAGAATTATTTAATATCTTCATATCTAAACTCATTTCTGTTTTCAAATCAGACTCATTTTCCTTATATTTGCAACCAAAAAATATTTACAAAATTCAGTAGGAATTTTATGGAAACCAAAAATATAATTTTCATTTTTGTATTTATTGTTGCTTTTGTAATTCTGATTTTTAGGTTACAAAAGTTTGGTAGACATCTATCAATTGGACAAAAAGAAGACAGAGGTGGCAAGGTCGGAGAAAGGATAAAAAATGTTCTGAAGATTGCTTTTCTACAATCCAAACTTTTTAGATATCCACTTGCAGGTGTAATTCATTTTTTCATTTTCTGGGGATTCGTTGTATTTCTTTTAGCCGTTCTGGAAGCGATAATTCAAGGTTTCTATTCCAAATTTTCATTTGAATTTTTAGGTCCTATCTATAAAATAATAACACTTATTCAAGATATATTTCTTGTTTTGGTTTTTATCGCTATTCTCGTAGCATTATTCAGAAGATTTATTTTAAAAGTTGAAAGATTAAAAGTTGACACAAAAGGAAAAATTGATGCAACTATAATTTTAACTTTGATCTTGCTTGTTGTAATAACAATGCTTGGAATAAATGTGTCAATTTTAAAAACAACAAATTTTTCTTATCTACCAAATGAATTCAAACCAATTTCGATGTTTGTTGCCGAAACATTTTTCAAAAATTCAAATACCGATTTATCAGGTATGATTGAACTATTCTGGTGGGCTCACATAATTGTAATATTTTTCTTTATGAACTATCTCCCCTACTCAAAGCATTTTCATGTTTATTCATCAATTCCAAATGTATATTTAGGAAAAGTTGGTGAACATAAATATGCACTAAAAAAGTTAAATCTGGAAGATGAGAATGCAGAACAATTCGGTGTCCTCGATGTTGAACATCTTACTTGGAAGCAAATTCTTGATGGATATGCTTGTACTGAATGTGGTCGTTGTTCTGAGAAATGTCCTGCAAATACAACAGGTAAAAAACTTTCTCCAAAAGAAATAATGCGCAATATAAGAAAACGTAATCACGAGAAAGCACCTTTAATTTTGAAAAAAGATGAGAAACAAAAAGATATTTTAGATAAAACTCTACTTCACAATTATATCACTGATGAAGAAATCTGGGCTTGCACTACTTGTAATGCCTGTGTAATAGAATGCCCTGTAATGAATGAACACGTTGATGCAATAGTTGATATGCGTCGTAATTTGGTTTTGATGGAATCAAATTTTCCTACAGAATTAAATTCTATTTTTAAAAATCTTGAAACAAATTTTTCACCTTGGGCTTTTAATTCACAAGATAGAGCAAATTGGACTGAAGGAATGGATATAAAAACTTTTGCTGAAGATTCAAATTGTGAATTACTCTTCTGGGTTGGTTGTGCCGGTTCTTTCGATGCACGTTATCAAAAAGTTTCTAAAGCATTTGCAACTATTTTGAAAAAAGCGGGAGTAGATTTTAGAATACTTGGAACTGAAGAAAAATGTAATGGTGATACAGCAAGACGGCTCGGTAACGAATATCTTGCACAAATGTTAATTCAGGAAAATGTTGAGACTTTGAACAATTATAAAGTTAAAAAAATCGTAACAGCATGCCCCCATTGCTTCAATACTTTAAAGCATGACTATCCGTCTTTCGGTGGCAATTTCGAAGTTATGCACCATACAGAGTTAATTCAACAATTAATAAAAGAAAATAAAATTAAGATCAAAGATGAAAAAATAAAGCAAAAGATTACATATCACGATTCATGTTATCTTGGAAGATACAACGATATCTATAAACAGCCGCGTGAAATACTAAATTCAATGAGCGAAAATAAATTATACGAAATGAAAAGAAATAAAGACCATGGTTTCTGTTGTGGTGCTGGCGGTGGCAGAATGTTTTTAGAAGAAACTGAAGGGACAAGAATTAATAACAACAGAACTAAAGAAGCAATTGATACAGGTTGTTCAACAATTGCAGCTGCATGTCCTTTCTGCATTACGATGTTTGAAGATGGATTGAAAGAATACAATAAAGAAGAAGAAATAAAAGTTAAAGATATCGCGGAAATTATTTTAGAAAATACTTAAAACACTAAAGCCACTAAGAATTTTCAGTAAGTACACTTAATAAACTTAGTGGTGAAAAGGAGTAATATGAAACTTTTAAAATTTATTTTACCAATCGTCGCACTTTTTCTATTGTACGTTATTATCACTCCAAAGGCAACTATTGGAGAAGAAACCAAAAACTCTGTCCAAGATTCAGTTGTTACTATTTCATTTTGTATGGTCGGTGATTTAATGTGCCACTCTGTTCAGTTTGAATATGCACAAGTAAAAAAAGACAGTTTTAATTTCAAACCGGTCTACAGATATGTAAAATCTTATATCGAATCAGTTGATTTTGCAATGGGAAATTTAGAGACAGTACTCGGCGGCGGTAAGAAATTTTCAGGATTTCCCTTTTTCAATTCACCTGATGCTTATCTTGAAGCACTAAAATATTCAGGTTTTGATTTATTGATGACATCCAATAACCATTGCCTCGACCAGAAAAAAGAAGGTTTGCTTAGAACGATTGATAGATTAAATGAGAAAAAAATTCATTATGTAGGGACATTCAATTCTCAGCGTGACAGGGATTCAATCAGAATTTACAACATTAAAGGTTTGACATTTGCTGTATTAGCATATACATTCAGCACTAATGGAATTCCCCTGCCAAGTGGAGCACCTTATACTGTGAATATGCTTGAAGAAAAATTGTTAGTTTCAGACTTAAAGCGAGCAAAAGAAAAAAATCCTGATATTGTAATTGTCTATTTCCATTGGGGTGATGAATACCAGCGTTATCCAAATGCTTATCAGAAAAAGTTTATGAAAGTATCGGTTGATAACGGAGCGGATATAATTTTAGGTAGTCATCCGCATGTATTACAGCCGGTTGATTTCTATGCAACTAAAAATGCAAATCTTGATACAGGGATAGTTGCTTATTCACTTGGTAATTTTGTTTCTAACCAAAGAAAAAGATATACGGATTCAGGTACAATATTAAATTTCTCAATTACAAAAGATGTTGCCAAGGATTCAGTTTATCTTTCCGATGTAAGTTTTATTCCTACTTATGTTTTTAAGGGTAATACTTCAAATGGAAGAGAATATATAATTCTTCCATCTGAGATTGCAACGAAAGATACTTTACCTGAATTTTTATCCAAAGGTGATAGAACTTATATTAAACAATGTTTTAACGACACGAAAGACATTATTACCGCATATAATAAAAAGATAATATTACAAAGTATAAAGTAAATTTTTTAAGCCCGAGTTTCGGGCTTTTTTTTAGGTTTATTTATATTTTATTTTAATAAATAAAACTGAAAATGTTAAATAAATAAAATCGAATTTGATAAATTATTGTAATATTAATAATAACCAATCCATAAACCAACAAAATAAATACTCCTAAAATCAAAACAGAATACATTATAAGTGAAAGATTTTTAGTATGTTTGTTTTAATCCTGACTTGTACCGATTATCCCCATTAAATAATTAAGTTATTACCAAAAATTAAAGCAAGAATATTTACTTAAATTAAATGCAAAGAACTAAAAAGTATAAGTCAGGATAGAAAACTTATTATGGAAAGATGTTAGTCCCGATATCGTTGTATTATCAGTATAAAAAAAACCCTGCTGTTGCAGGGTCTTGTAAAAAATCGATTATTTAATTGTTTCGACTTGACTGATATCAGATATTTTCTCAATTGATTCTTTAAAGAAATAAGTCCCTTTTTCACTCTTCATAGTCTTAACAACCTTAACACATATAAAATCTGCTTTCTTTTTTCCTTTAGCTTTATCTGCAAATGTCTGTGTTTTTGCCATTTATAACTCCTAAAATTTAATTTACAATTATACAAAATTTTGTATTAAAATAAAAATATTTTTAAACAAAATCAGTTAAAACATCATCGAATTCTTTTTTAAAAGGTAAAAATGAAAGTATTTTTGAGATCACATTTTCAACTTCTGAATCGGGACATGAAGCTCCACTAGTTAAAATTATTGTCGGTTTACTATCCAAAAGGACAAAATTGTTGGTTACTTTTTCAATTTTTTGATGTATATCAAAATGTTTGATTTGATCTTTCGAAAGTATTTTTTCTGCTGAATCAATGAAATAGGTAATAAATTTTTCTTCAAGCATTTCAACAAGATGAGTAGTGTTTGAACTATTATACCCACCGACAACAATAGCAATATCTGCATTTTGTGTCAATAAAGCTTCCGTTGCTTTCTGATTATTGTTTGTAGCATAACAGAGTGTATCTCTTGTATCAGCAAAATGTTCGTGTAAATTTTCAATACCATATTTTTCTATCATTGCATTTTTCAGTTCATTAGCAATGGCTTGAGTTTCAGACGATAACATTGTAGTTTGATTTACAACCCCGATCCTATCTAAATCCGTATTGACATCAAATCCCTCAGAATATTTTCCTTCAAATATTTTATAAAATTCATCTTTTCCAAGTTTGCCTAAAATAATTCTGGATATGATTTTTACTTCATTAATATCGCGCACAACAAATGAAGGTGTGTTATTTTTTATTCTTGAAAATGTTGCCTTAGTTTCTTCGTGTTGATGCTTTCCATGTATCATAACTGTAAAATTATCGTCACCAAGTGAAACACCTCTTTTCCATACTTTCTGAACAAACGGGCATGTCGTATTATATCTCTGTATATCAATTCCCTTTTCAATGATCTTCTTCTCGATTTCTATACTGGTTCCGAATGCAGGAATAATTATGATATCTCCAGAAGTAAGTTCATTCCAAGATATTTTCTGTTGACCATCACTGTCAAATATGAATTGAACATTCTTTTTTAAAAGCTCCTGATTGACTAATGGATTATGAATCATTTCAGAAAGTAAAAAGATCCTCTTGGTTGGATTTTCTGTAACCGTTCGATAAGCAATTTCGATTGCGTTTTCAACACCATAGCAAAATCCGAAATATCTTGCTAATAAAAAAACAACACTACCAAAATCGAGACGTATAGGATTAAAATCTTTTTTGTTAGTGTTGTTATTTGTGTTTTTTTTTATCTTAGCAATAAATTCACTTCTATAAGAACTTAATATTTTTGATAACTTCATGAAAACTATTTATTTAATAATCCCAATATAATAATTTTCAGATATTTCCAAGACATAAAAGGATTGTCGCAGTACTTGTTCCCCACTCTTAAAAAATACTTCAAGAACGCTCCAGCTAATTCCTTCTTTTGTTTCCTGTGAAATTGAACCGTTTGTATAGGAGTCGCTAATAATCAACATCGCATTTACTTTCTTACAAATTCTATCAACCTCTTTCTTCTCATCAACATTACTATAATTGAAAATTTCTTTATACTTACGATTTACAACCTCCCCATTATACAACAAATATCTGCTTGCACTTTGATAATCTTTTTTATCACAGTAATCAAGAAATTTATTCACCATAGTTTTAATCTTTTCTTCCTGTACTTGATTGGAACCACTGCAATTCACATTACTAAACAAAAAAGAAGTAAACAGGAAATATGAAAGTATTAAAAATAACTTTTTCATTTTTTCACCTTCAGTTTTCTTTAAATAATTTAATTCAAACTTATAAAAAAAATATCAAAAAAACTAATAAAATTTACTTATATCTTTGCAGTTGAATTACCAGCTAATCCACTATAGGTAACCAATTCAGCATCAAGTGAACCAATAACAACCTCTGCTTTAACTTTAACTGGCATTTTATATTGGTCATCAGTTAAATAAATTACCATATTGCCATTTCCCTTATACAATCCACCTTCCGAAATAAGCGGTTGAACCGTAATACATTTAAATTTCCCTGCTGACACATCCACCGTTTCCTTTCCAAGATAGATAATATCTAGCGGATAAACGTTATCCTTATAAAAATTTTGCAAACTATATTTTTGACCTACTTTCATATCGGAATAGTCTAATGTCCTTCCAAGATAAAAAGCAGATAAAATATCATTAACATATTTCGGTATATCATAGGAACCTTCTGAAGTTTTTGCCTTGCCAGTGCGATGATCGAAGAAAGCTGAGAAATCTCTCATATACCCACCTTCACGAATATGTTGCTCAAATCTCCAAGGAAATAAACCCTCCACATCAACATAAGATTCATATCTATCACGAACCTTATAAACCAGATCAAACGCTGATGTTGTATTTACATTAAATGTAATGTGATATGAATCACGTCCGGATATTGTTTTGATTTTTGGAATTTCCATTACGGCAATACCAGCAGTAATAAATCCATATTTTAGATCGAATACCAATCTTTCACCTTCTTTAAAAGCATTGTTTTCCAATTTTCTAAATTCTTCTGATTGTGCAAAGATTAGATTTACACTGAAGAAAAGTATTGCGAGTAACATAAAT
>JAFGID010000126.1 GCA_016929735.1 Ignavibacteriales bacterium
CCGTCAACATCATAAACCCAACAACCTTTTGCTTTTTCGATAACTACATCAAGAGGATGATAATTGTGTGCTCCGAATTGTTCTTCGAGAGCTATAAATTCTTTTGAATTCATAAATTTTCCTATTATTTTGAAATATTTAATGCAAATCTATCAAATTAAAGTGGATTTTCATATAAAAATACAAATAATTTTAATTAATTAAAGACTTTGAAATACCTCTTTGTGTCGTGTTGAGAAAAGCGAAACATCTCATTTTTCATATTAAACGAGATGCTTCTTCCGAGAAGTCGGAATCACTATGACAAGAACCTAGTTTTTCAAAGGTTTCAAATCATAAATAAATGAACCTGTTTAATTTCTCAAAAAGAGAATTACAAATATTAAAGCTTGGCGTTTTTGTGTTAATTTGTTATCTTTTGAAAGAATATTATTTGATTTGTTACTACAAAGGGATATACGCAATAAATAAAGGAAAGTTGCGTGAAGAATAAGTTGTGTGCCAGTTAATAAAGAAAACGTACTATGGATAAAATAAAAATTAAAGATTCTGTCAAGATTTCCAATAAAAATGGAATTAATTATTTGCTTGATAATAACAATAAACTGATAAAGAATAAACCATGGATTGGAGATTTATTTTCCTTTCTTTATGATAGGATTATGGAGAAATCTGTTTTTCCTAAAAAGTTTAATGCTTCAATTGAAGAACATTATAAAATATTAAAAAAGATATTTGAAGATATATCTGATAAAACAATAATAGAATTTGCAACAGGAACTGGTGATGCTATTAAATTTTTAAATAAAAACAATATCTATGCAGGTGTTGACATAAGTTCGGGACTCCTTCGTTTAGCAAAAAAGAAATTTGACCTTTATGGATTTACAAGCTTTGAACTTTACAATGCCGATGCAACTGAGATACCTTTTCAAGACAACACTTTTGATATTGCTATTTGTAATCTATCGTTGAATTTTTTCAAAAATATTGAAGGTTTTTTTTCAGAATTACATAGATCACTTAAGCCAAGTGGAATATTTTATTGTAGTGTACCTATTCCCGAAAGGAAAAAATCAAAAGCAACAATTCATGGAAGTCTATATAAACTTGATGATTTAAAAAAAATGTTTGAGAATAAAAATTTCAGATTTGAACCTTGTCCTTATGAAAACGGAGCATTGCTATATTTTAAAGCTAAACTAAACAAATAATATTGATGAGAAATAACCAGCACACAACATAGTGTATAACTAATTGCGGGGATTATAGAGTATTTGTGTATTCTACCTCTCGTCAAGTTCGTTGTAGCTTGACAGGAAAGCTCCCAAAAATCCGCCACCATTCATTCAAGTAACCGTTTTACTCCTTTTTACACAAATTATTTCATTCCAAAACCTTATTTTTGCAGCACTAATTAAAAATAATTTTTTATGTATAAAATATTTATTTTAACTTTTGTTTCAGTGTTTACCTTCGCACAGGATGGTGCGTTCCAAATTGCAAGAGTTAAATATGGCGGGGGCGGTGATTGGTATAATGATCCATCAGCAGAAGTTAATTTGCTTAAATTTGTTCAGCAGAACACTAATATTATTACAAAACCTGAATATGTTTTTGTTGATATTTCTTCTGATGATCTTTTTTCATATCCGTTTTTATTCATCACAGGGCACGGCAATATCGTTTTAAGCGATAACGAAGTTAAACGATTGCGTGCTTATTTAGAGAATGGAGGTTTTCTTTATGTTGATGACGATTATGGATTGGATAAATCGTTCAGAAAAGAAATGAAACGTGTTTTCCCTGACAGGGAAATGGTTGAATTGCCGTATAGTTACGGATTGTTTAATTGCTTTTACAATTTTCCTAATGGTGTACCAAAAACACATGAACATGATAATAATCCACCCCAGTCGTTCGGGATTTTTGATAACAAACGATTAGTCGTTCTGTTCACCTTTGAAAGCAATCCAAGCGATGGGTGGGCTGATCCCGAAGTGCATAATAATCCACCTGAAAAAAGAGAAGAAGCATTAAAGTTTGGAACTAATATTGTTGTATGGGTTTTATCTAACTGAAATTTTCACCACTAAGAGCACTTAGAACGCTAAGTTAAATATGGCAGATACAAAAAAATATTTAAAAGAAGTCGAGAATAAATTATTAGGATTTATTAAAAAAGACAATCTTGATAGATTGCTTAATGGGCTGGCATTGTCCCTTTTTTACATTTTGATTTATCTGTTTGCGATTAATTTTTTAGAGCTCGTTGGTAATTTCAATTCAACAATCCGAACTATTTTATTCTTTTCCGCCCTTTCGGTTTTACTTTTCTTCACAATTTATTTTCTTATTATTCCTTTTCTTTTAAACATAAAAAAAATAAAAAAGCCTGATTATTTTTCAGTAGCAAATAAAATTGGCTGGCATTACTCAGATTTAAAAGATGACTTAATCAATTCACTGCAACTTGTAAAAGACCAATCCACGCTTCATTCGCAGGAATTAATTGGCGGCGCTTTTGAAAAAGTGTATAAAAAGTCAAAAGATTTAAATTTCAACGAAATAGTAAATTTCAATTACACAAAGAAAAAATTCAAAAACACCGCTATCGTTTTCGGAATTATTTTAATTCTTTTTATCGTTCTCCCAGGGTTCAGGTTTTCCGCTTATAGAATTATTAATTTTCAAAAGGAATTTACAGCCACCCCAAAAATCTTTTTTGAAATTTCTCCCGGTAATGCAAAAGTTACAAAAGGAGATGATATAAACATTTCAATCAAAACGATAGGCGAAAAACCAAACAAGGTGAACCTTGCAATTAAATTTGAAGAACTATCAGAATTCAACTATTATCAGCTAACCTCGGATTCTTTGGGTTCTTTTTCTTATCGAATGAATAAGGTCCGGAATACTTTTGAATATTACGCTTTTGTTGACGATATTGAAAGCGATGAATATATAATCGAAGTTATTAACAGACCCGTAATAAATAATTTCGAAGTAGTCGTGACCCCCCCATCTTATTCAAAGCAGCAGCAAATTGTTCTGAAGGATAATGGCAATATTACCGCGCTACTTGGTAGTAATGTTCAAATAAAATTACAATCAACAAACGAGTTGCAATCTGCGTTGATCGAATTTGATGATTCAACAACTGCAAAATTTAATATACAAAATAATAACGCAAACATAAATTTCAGAATACGCAAGGAAACGAACTATCGAATAATGTTAAAAGACAAATCGGGAAACGAAAATTTCGCTCCTATAACTTATACAATTAAGCCTTTATTTGATGAATTTCCTGAAATCCAAATGCTTCAACCAAACGAAAATATAAACATAGGAATAGATAATAAATTATCAATCATTACTAAAATAAAAGATGATTTCGGATTTTCTAAACTTGTTATTAATTATCGCCTGTCTGCTTCCAAACAAAGACAAGTTGAAGATAATTTTTCTCAACTTATGATTACAATTAACAAAAACTTAAAAGAAGATGATGTTTATTACACTTGGCTTCTGAATAAATTAAACCTTCGCGAAAATGATGTTTTGTCCTATTACTTAGAAATTTTTGATAACGATGTTATAAGCGGACCCAAATCTGCAAAGACTTCTATTCTGACTATTCGTGTTCCATCGCTAGACGAATTGTTAAACGATGCTGATAAAACACAAGAGCAAACACAGCAAGATTTACAAGAGTTGTTGGAAGAAGCTAAAGATCTAAATAAGGAACTAGAAAAAATTAATAACGAATTAAAGCAGGATTCAAAAGATATCTCTTGGGAAGAAAAACAGAAAGTTGAACAAGCTTTAGACAAGTTTGAGCAATTGCAAGATAAAGTACAAGATGTCCAAAAAAATCTTTCAGAAATGCAAAACGAATTACAGGATAACAATTTACTCTCAAAAGAAACGATAGAAAAATACATGGAGCTACAGGAATTGCTAGATGAATTGACAAGCGAGGAAATGAAAAAGGCTATGGAAAAATTGAACGAGGCGCTTAAGAACCTGAACAGAAATAATGTTCAGGATCAGATGAAAGATTTTCAGTTCAACGAAGAAATGTTCCAAAAAAG
>JAFGID010000127.1 GCA_016929735.1 Ignavibacteriales bacterium
ATTTGATTTGAACTATAATAGAATTTCCCGACAGGTCGGGATCTACATTCCGATAAATCGGAATTCCGAGAGACTTTAAGTTGTGACGGAAAAAATTGCGAAGTAATTTTTGTAGTCATCCCGATTTAATCGGGAATTTGAACTATAATAGAATTGAGACTGCAAATGTTTTTATCTTTATTGGTTGCTCTTGTTAGCATTTGATTTGAACTATAATAGAATTGAGACCCTTTTAATTGGTCAGCTGTGAAAACTTCTAATGTATTTGATTTGAACTATAATAGAATTGAGACTATGGGTCTCTTCCTTATCTACGTGCCAGAGATTTTCATTTGATTTGAACTATAATAGAATTGAGACAACCAATAATTAAAAACTCCGTTGGTTTCACTATATCTAATTTGATTTGAACTATAATAGAATTGAGACATTTTAACCTCCGTTAAAATAATTTATAAAAATTAAATTTGATTTGAACTATAATAGAATTGAGACGATCCTGTGCATTGAGCGTAGTCGAAATGCACAATTATAATTTGAATGAATTATAAATTATAGTAGAATTGAGACTAGAATTTCTATAAAAAAATGATGAGTTTTTTTTGAATGTCAGATTGGACGATTATGCTAATTGAGCGAAGTCGAAATCAGCGTCTTTTATTTTTGTAAACTATTCTATTTACATTTCATTTTTTGTCAAAACCTCAAAAAGAATTAGATTTACACATTAAAAAATATTTTTTTTGGAAGGGTGCCAGAGTGGTTGAACGGGGCGGTCTCGAAAACCGTTATACTGAGCGATTGGTATCGAGGGTTCGAATCCCTCTCCTTCCGCGGAGAACTCCCCATTAAGGGAACAAAGAACAATAATGGGTAACGGTTAAATTTATTTGCAAATTTGCGGTGGAAAAAAGGAAGGTATTAAATATTTATTGGAAAAAACTTCTTTATAATTTTTTTTCAACAAATAGAAATTTTTCTCAGCAAATTTATATAAATTTGTAATAGAAATATTTCGGAGGAATAAAATGATAGACAAAAATTTAAGTATAAAGCCAATAGAAGAAATTGCAGAGAAATTAGGATTAACAATCAATTATATTGAAAAGCATGGTGAATTAAAAGCAAAAATTAAATACGATAAGATTAAAAATATTGACAAAGGAAAGGGAAAGCTGATTATGGTCACAGCAATGTCTCCAACTCCTGCGGGCGAAGGCAAAACTACGACGACTATCGGTTTAGTTGATGCATTAAACAAAATTGGAAAAAAAACGATCGGAACATTACGGGAACCATCACTCGGTCCAGTATTCGGAATGAAAGGAGGTGCAACTGGTGGCGGGCTTGCCCAAATTATGCCTTCAGATGAAATAAATTTACATTTTACAGGTGATATTCATGCAATTACATCAGCACACAACCTGCTCTCGGCAATGATTGATAATAGGTTGCATTTTGACAGCTCATGCGGAATGCTTGACAGCAGGTCAATTACGTGGAAAAGAGTAATAGATATGGGTGACAGGGTACTGCGAGAAATAGTAGTTGGTATCGGTGGTCCTTTAAGAGGTATTGCAAGAGAAACAGGTTTTGATATAACCGCAGCTTCGGAAGTGATGGCAATTTTATGTCTGGCAAAAGATATTCCGGATTTAAAAGAAAAACTGGGAAATATCCTAATTGGTTACTCCCCAGATAATAAACCTGTATTTGCAAAAAATATTAATGCAAATAATGCAATGACAGCATTATTAAAAGACGCTATAAAACCTAATCTTGTTCAGACATTAGAAAATAATCCTGTTCTTGTACACGGCGGTCCATTTGCTAATATTGCTCATGGAACAAATTCAATTGTTGCAACTCGTCTTGGATTAAATTTAGCAGATCTTGTTGTTACAGAATCAGGTTTTGGTTCAGATTTAGGTGCTGTAAAATATTTTGATATTGTGGTTCGTTCGGGTGAAATTCCAGTTCCTTCTTGTTGTATATTAGTTGCTACTGTAAGGTCATTGAAATATCATGGTGGTGTAAAATTGGATACACTTAATGTAGAAAACATTGAAGCAGTAGAAAAAGGATTTGAGAATTTGTCCAAACATATTGATAATATGAAAAAATTTGGAACTCCATTTGTTGTTGCTATAAATAAATTTGCAAGTGATACAGAAAGGGAGATTGCAAAAGTTATTGAACTATGCAAGAAAGAAAATGCAAGAGTTGCAGTTAATAATACATTTGCTGAAGGAAGTCAAGGAGGAATAGACTTAGCTAATGAGATATTATCTGCAATTGAAAAAGATAAGAATAAACACCAAACATTTTATGAATTAGATTTACCTATAATTGAGAAAATAAATATTCTGGCAAAGCAGTTTTTCGGTGCAAAAGATGTTGCGATGGAAGGAAAGATTGAAAGGAAAATAAAAAAGATAGAAAATATTGGATTTGGGAATGTTCCAATTTGTATTGCTAAAACTCAATATTCGCTTTCAAGCGACGACAAAGCACTCGGTTGTCCAAAAGATTTTACACTTATTGTTAATAACGCATCATTAAGTTCGGGTGCAGGGTTTGTCGTTGTCTATTGTGGTGATATTATGACAATGCCCGGATTACCGAAAATCCCTTCGGCGGAAAGAATTGATATTGATGAAAATTGTGAAATAACAGGTTTAACTTAAATTTTAATGTTTTTAATTTTTTATTATTTTGAAACAAAATTATTTGTTTTTTATAAATAAATTTAAAAATTATAAAGGGGAGAAAGAGGAATAAATTAAAAGAATAAAATATATTTATTAGGGGGCTAAAATGAAAAATACGAACTATTTTATGCTTGTTGTATTATTCGTAATCCTACCAAGTATTTTCTATCCTCAGGGTATCACAAAAGAAATTCAACTAACATTTAACACATCAGAATTTTCAATAATCGAAGGATTTGATAAAGAATATTCTATTCTCAATTTTGATGGTGCCAACTATTTTTTAAAAGAAGATGAGGGGGAACCATCGTTACCTTGTATGTCATTTAATTTATTAGTTGATTACGGAGCGGAATTTATAAAATTAGAATATTCTTTTGACACGGTTTTGTTTGCAGAAAATATTGTTATCCAACCTATAATACCTCCGGTCCCTACTTCATTAAATCATCTTCCAATGCCGGAAATCTTACCAAAAGCAAAAATTTATTTTTCAAATGAACAATTTCCTGAGAAAAATGTTGAATTTGTTTCGAAAGCACAATTAAGTCAATATGCATATTTATCGTTTATTTTAAATCCGTTTATTTATTACCCTGAAGAAAAAAAAATATTTTTGATTACAGAAATAAATATTTCTGTAACTTATCAGACAAAATCGACTCTACAAAATAATCGTTGGGATAATGGAATGTTTGCAAGCTTTGTAAGGGAATTGGTGGTGAACAAAGATGAGTTGAATGATTTTAATACTGTGAAAACGCCAAATACCTTAACAAGCGAATGCGAATATTTAATAATTACGAGCGAGGCATTATCAATATATTTTGAACCTTTGGTAATTTGGAAAGCAAGAAAGGGAATGCATGTTGAAATAATCTCATTAGAAGATATTTATGCAAATTATCCTGGTGAAACAAATCAATTAAAAATTAAAAATTGTGTTTACGATTATTATTTGAATAAAGGTCTTATTTGGGTATTGTTGGGTGGTGATAATGCAGTAGTCCCAAAACAAAATACTTATCTTAAAGCTGGCAGTTATGAATCGGTGGACGCTCCTTGTGATATGTTCTATGGGTGTTTTGATAATCAATTTGATTGGAATGCGGATGGAGATGAATATTTTGGAGAACTTGAAGATAATGTAGATATGGCACCAGAAGTAATAGTAGGTAGAGCACCAATAAGAACAGGTGAGCATGCTATTGCTTTTGTTAATAAAACAATCAATTATGAAGTAAATCCAACAGTTGATAATTTTATCGAGAAATTATTGATGGGAGGAGTTAAATTATGGGGTTATGTTGACGGAATTAGTGATTCTGAATTAAAGTGTGAATTAATGTGGTCAAGTTATATAAACCCAGTATGGGATGGTAATAAATTTAGATTTTATGATACTAATACAGATTTTGGAGGTCCTTCTTATGACGTTACAGCTACTCATTATTCTGACCTGATAAATACAGGATACCATTATTTATATTTTTCAGGGCATGGTGGTTATACAGGTGTTGGAATGGAAAGTGGAGTTAGTCATAATTCTACATATGCTTTAAATTTAACAAATCTAAACACTCAAGGAATATTTTTAGCAAACTCCTGTCTAACAAATGGTTTTGATAAAGCAGAACCTTGTTATAGCGAAGCATATATACGAAATCCAAATGGTGGATGTGTGGCGGTTTGGACTAGTTCAAGATATGGTTGGGATACAGGACAACAATACCACGGTCCCTCGACATTATTTGCACGTTATTTTTTGGTTTATCTTTTTACAGGCATTCCTCAAAGTAAACCATATAAATTTGGAGCAATTGCAAGTCAAGTGAAAAATTACTATCTCCCAAGTGCAAACTATTATGGTTGTTTTCGTTGGTTAATCCTTGCTCAGAATATTACAGGTGATCCGGATTTAATGTTATATACTTATAATCCACAAACTATTACTGTAGAGCACCCAAAAACAATTCCATACAATTCAAATTACTTTAGTATTAGTAATTGTAATTGTGAAAACGGAATAGTGACACTAACAACTAATGATACAATAATTAGTAAATCTACGATTACCAATGGTGGTTGCTTATTAGATTTTGCACCTATCTCAAATATTGGCAAAGAAATAACACTAACAATTACAGGGCATAACTTTAAACCATATATTGCCAACGTAGTTATTACCGACCATTTTACACCTTCACCTGATAGTCTTTTCCCATTATTAAGTTATGGAAAAAGTGTAGTAGGAGATGTGGATTCTGATGGCGATTTGGATTTAATTGTATCTGGTAAACTTGTTAAATGGCCCTATACTTCTAAAACTAAAATGTTCTTGAATGATGGTACGGGCAATTTTTATTTAGTCGGTGTTGATATGAATCCAGATATAATGGCTAAGGATGCTGAATTTATTGGTGTATCAAAGGGCTCGATAGCACTCGGTGATTATGACAATGATAGAGATATTGACATTTTGATTACGGGTTATAATGATTTAAAAGGTCAGGTAAGTATGGTATATGAAAATATAAATAATAAATATTTTCAATTAAACACTAATATTAACTTGCTCGGTGTTGATGAATCTTATTGTTCATTTATTGATTATGACAACGATGGGGACCTAGATATATTTATATTTGGTCGGTTGAAGAAAATTTTACCAGATAGCGAGTGCATTACAAGATTTTATGAAAACACAAGTGATGGTAAATTTATTAATAGAGGTAGTTTGGGAGTGCAATATCTTTATGATGGAGATGCCGATTGGGGCGATTTTGACAATGATGGCGATTTCGATTTAGCTATAACAGGTTTAAATTCTTCGAAAGAACCATTCACAACAATATATTCGTATGACGGACAAAAATTTTATATTAAAAAAGATTATTCATTTATACAATTGCATAATGGTTCAATAAAATGGGTTGATTTTAATAACGATGGATATCTGGATCTAATACATACTGGTTTGGATAAAAATGGAAACAAAAGAACCTATCTATATGGTAATTTAGGTAATTCAAATTTCATATTAGCAAAAAACAAAATTATTCAATTGACAAATTCATCTATCGGAATAGGTGACTTTGATAATGATGGGGATTTTGATTTGTTGCTGACCGGACTTTCAGACCAATATACAACTAAGATGTACATAAATCAAAATGGTTCGTTTTCATTATCCGATATTAATTTTTATCAAATTACAGATGGTATAGTGAGTGTTGGAGATTTTGATTTGGATAAGGATTTGGATGTTTTTTTGGGTGGAAATTTTGGACAAAGTAAAACTAATGGATTATCAACAATATGGTCAAATTTATGTTCAAAGAAAAATACTAAACCTATTCCACCAGCCGAATTAAATTACAAGTTGCTAAATAAAAAGGTAATTTTATCGTGGGAGCAGGGAGATGATTCCGAAACTGACAAAGATGGTTTATTATATGATTTAGTGTTATACCAGAGGGAAGATATTGCAAAGACTTCATCTTTGGATAAGTTTTATTTTAATATTTCTTCAATAAAAGACACAAGTTGGTTATTTAATAATCTACCCGAAGGGGAATATTATTTTAGAATTAAAACGATTGATACAGGTTTGGAAATGTCAGATTTTTCTGTTGAACAAATGTTTAACTTTATAACTTCACTAAAACTAAACTTGAGAGTTTATTTGGAGGGGGCATATAGATAAAAATTTGTTAATAATTTATAATTATTATTTTTTTAAGGCTATTGGCATACTATTTCTGTAAAGGAAAAATAAATTTCTGTTTGTACTAAATTTTTCTCCTTACGAAAAAAGCTTTTTAGTGTAATTCATTATAAAAAAGTCAGTTTATTAAGATTAGTTTTTTAATTAAAAAACCTAATTTGGTTTGGAAAAAATTACTTATATAGTTATTTTTGACGTCAAAATTTTAATATATAATTATTTTTTAATATGAGGTAAAAAATGAAGATTTATCGGTTACTTTCCACACTTCTCATTTTGCTGCTCTGTTTTGCTACTATAACTTTTGCTCAAACAACTGGTAAAGTAGCAGGTAGAGTAATTGACAAAACAACTGGAGAACCCCTACCATTTGCTAACGTTTATATTTCCAGCATCAATGCTGGCTCAGCAAGTGATATTGATGGTTATTACACCATACTCAACATCAGGCCGGGGGTGTATGAAGTGACAGCTTCTATTGTCGGTTACAAAAAAATGACTGTTACGGATGTGCGTGTTAACGTTGACTTTACTACGAGAGTTAATTTTGAACTAGAGATGGGTGACGTTGAGCTTGATGTAATTACTGTACAGGGCGAACGAAATCCACTCATTAGACAAGATCTAACTAACCCTACTGTTGCAATTACATCAGAAACGATTAACGAGTTACCTGTTGATAATATAAATGATGTAATCAAATTGCAGGCAGGAGTGGTTACAGGTAATGATGGCGCAATACACATTCGCGGTGGTTATAGCAATGAAATATCTTATACATTAAATGGTATTTCGCTGAATGATCCTTATGCAAACTCACGTTCTGTCGGACTTGCAACTAATGCTGTCCGGGAAGTTTCAGTTTCAAGTGGTACTTTCAGTGCTCAGTATGGTAATGCGTTGAGCGGAGTTGTTAACTATGTAACAAAAGAAGGTGGTGATAAATATTCATTTAGTATTAGAAGTTATGTAGGTGATTACTTATCAACAAATGATGAGTTGTTTGATAATATAAATGACATTGATCCACTGAATCGAGCAAGATTAGAATTGACAGCTGGCGGGCCTGTTCCATTTACAAATAATAAATTGAAATTCTTTGTATCTGGTGTTGCTGAGGATTATAAAGGTTATCTTTATGGTTGGAAATTGTATAATCCAACTGATTCATATCTTGATAGGGTAAACTTTACAGGGACGGGCGACCCACGCAAAGGTTCTTCAAGCGACGCTTATTATTTTAATCCTTACGATCCGAATAGTTTAGGATTGCCAACCGGTGATAGTTCAATCGTTCCAATGAATACAAGTACAAGTTACAATATTCAAGGAAACATCAGTTGGCAGATATCAAGTTTATTTAAAGTCAAATATGAAGCTTTATTTGATAAAGTCGAAAGTCAAAGTTATTCCAGAGCTTATAAGTATAACCCAGACGGACGAGGAACAAATTATTCCAACGCTATTGTCCAAACCTTGGATATAACTCATACAGTAAGCAATAGTTTGTTTTATACGTTGAAAGCTTCTTATGGTTTTAACAAATATCAATTTTACAAATTTAAAGATATTACTGATCCGGGTTATTTACCCGCACTTTATAGTCGATATGTAGTTGGTTCCGATTTCTTAGCAGGCGGAACTAGCAACTATCGTCAATATAGAACGACAGCTACTTATTCATTGAAAGGTGATCTTGTTACTCAATTGTTTCAGAGCCACGAAGTTAAATTCGGTTTTGAATTAAGATTACACAGGTTAAAAAATTATGCATATACACTTCAGGTGGGAAAATTAAATCCTGATGGAAGTGTAAGTCTAACTGATGCTGACCTTTTGTATGATTCAACTTTAACATTGGTTCACAAAATTCCTACTTCGCCAAATCAAATTACAAATTATATTAAATATCCTGCTGAAGGTGCAATCTATTTATCGGATAAAATTGAACTTGCAAAAACGCTCGTTCTTATAGTTGGGTTAAGGTATGAATATTTCGATTCTAAAGAATATTATAATCCAGAATTAACAAAAGAATTGGAAGATTTCAAGTTTGGCTATATAACACGAAATTTGGAAAAAGCAGATATAAAACATCATTTATCACCAAGAATCAGTGTGTCATATCCAATTACCGATCAGGGTGTAATTAGATTTTCTTATGGACATTTTTATCAAAATGGTAATTTAAGTAGTCTTTATAGTAATGATAGATTTTTTGTAACTAATGTTGGCGAGTCTCCAACTTTTGGTAATCCGGATGTTAAAATGCAACGGTCAATCCAATATGAATTAGGATTGCAGCAGCAGTTAACCGAACATTTGAAATTCGATTTGACAGGTTTCTATAAAGATGTGAGAGATTATATTTACTTCCAAACAGTATATACAGGTTCAGGACGTGCTTATAGTGTTTTAACAAATCTGGCTTATTCTAACGTTAGAGGTATTACCTTGTCGTTCTTAAAGAGAAGAGCACCAGGAAGTGTATTCTATGCTACATTAGATTATACATTCCAAGTTGCCGAAGGCAATAGAACATATCCATCTGAGGAGATATTCTATAGTGCTGCTTCAGGAAAGCAGTCAGAAACATTCTTAGTGCCTTTATCTTTCGATAGAAGCCATGTAATAAATGTTGCATTAGGTCTTACAGATCCGGATAATTGGAATCTGGGAGTAATTGGTAATGTTCAAACGGGTACACCATACACACCACAATTTCCTTCTTCTATAGTTCCAATTACTTTTGAGCAAAATTCAGCTAATCAAACGGTTCAATGGAATGTTGATTTGAAATTTGAAAAATATTTCAATATAGATCCTTTCAAATTATCGTTGTTCTTACAAGTTGATAACTTGTTCGATACACAAAGAGAATTAGCCGTTTGGGCAAGTACTGGTAAATCTTTATCCGCAGTTGAAGAAGTTACAAACGTAAATACTTTTAACGATATTAGAAGAAGGATTGAAAGAGGTGATGGAGGTTTATTCAGTATTGATGAAGTAAATGGTTATTATAGTCATAGACCTGAAAGAGTTAGTGCTCCGCGAGAAGTTCGTTTAGGTTTTTCAATTCTTTTTAATTAAGATAATGAAGTGAGGAATAAATATGAAACTAACAAAAAATCTAATAATTCTATTTCTTATTTCGCTTTTGATTTCAACTCTTAGTTATTCACAAGAGAGATTGCCCAACGGCGAATATAAGTGGAAAGGAATGTCACAAGAGGACGCGGTTCGAATTTTAGGACCTGAGGTATTCTATAGAAGAGTATTCAAAGGACAGGGTGACATGCGATGGATAAAAGAATCCATCATTAATGGTAATAAAATTACAACTGTGGTTTTTAATTATGGTTCAATTTGTGCACCTAATTATCTTGGTAACGTTGGAGACCTTGTTTGGCAGGGATTAGGTTATGGATTTGAATTTGGTCCTCTTGCAGCTGCAGAGGTTATAGGTAACAATGGACAAAAGTTACAAATAGTTGAAGATTCATTTGTCAGGTTTAGTCCACTACAGGGTGATTATAGTCCTGATGGAACAATGAAATGGGGATGGTTACCAAAAACCGGTTATGTAGATAATACTGAAGGACAAAATGAAATTGCACGCTTGAATATTGGGGATAAAGATGGTGATGGCAAACCGGATTCTTGGCCTGAGAGTTGGTATTCACCCGGTGCAGGAAAATATTTATGGCCTGCATTCCTTGGTGAAATGTCAACGGCACCAGACGAAGAAGTTTTCTTTGTAGTTGATGATTATACTGATAAAGAATTTAACTATACACCATTTCCAAGTGATCCTTCTAAGGGTGGACTTGGTTTGGATATGGAAGTTAGGATTCTGCAATTTAATAATCCACTTGCTGAGGATATAATTTTCTTAGTTTATAGCGTTACAAATGCAAGCGAGAAAGAACTTACTAAATCATATTTTGGTATGCATGGTGACCCTCATGTTGGTGGTCCCAATGATTATGCTGATGATTTGGCTGGTTTTGTTGACCCGGCAGGTTTCTCTCTTCAAAGCGGAACCACATTTCCACAAAGAGCCCGAAGTATGGTTTACGCTTGGGATGACGATATGAAAGGTGATTTCGGTAGAACTTGCGGTTATTTCGGTTGGAAATTCCTCGAATCTCCTTCCAATGCTGAGGATGGTATTGATAATGACTTTGATGGTATGCTTGATGAAACACCTTTTAATAGTGCAGGTAATTTTATTGACGGTATAAGCATACCTCTTACTTATGGAATAAGTGATGTTGCAGTTTATACAGCAATTTATGGTGCACCAAAAGCACGTTTTATGGGTGATGAGGATGGTGATTGGGATCCAGCAAGGCATGATGTTGGTATTGACGGTATTGGTCCGGATTCACCTAACTATCCCGGTCCTGATTATGGCGAAGGTGATGGTTTCCCGTCACAAGGGTGGTATTTAGATGTAAATGATAACGGTAGATACGATGCAGGTGAACCCATCGTTGATGATCCGTTAACGGGTTATAAATGGGCTGGCTCAGAACCAAATTTTGGGTATAGAGATATTTCAGAGTCAGACCAACTTGGACTTACAAGTTTTCATGCTGCTGTTTATACAAATACTTATCCTAATGTTCCTGCTAATGATCCTCTTATGTGGGAATGGCTATCTTCTGATTCTATTGATCCAGCACAAGAATTATTAAGTGCCGCAGGAGATAATATATTCAATTTTGGAACAGGTCCTCTCTCACTAAAACCAGGAGAAGCTCAAAGATTTTCGATGTGTATTCTTTTTGGTGATAATTTAGCTGACTTGGTTCTAAACGCAGAAACATCTACAAGAATTTTAGAGGCAGATTATAGATTTGCTCAACCACCAGCTAAACCTATTGTAACTGCAATACCTGAAGATGGTAAAGTAATTCTATATTGGGATACAAAATCAGAAGAGTCTATTGACCCACTTACCGGTATTAAAGATTTTCAAGGTTATAAAATTTACAGAAGTCAAGATTATACATTTTCCGATGTATTCACAATTACAGATGGTTTCGGAAATCCATTCCTTGGAAAACCATTGGCTCAGTTTGATTTGATTGATTCCTTAGTCGGTTTTCATCCTGTTGAATATCAAGGAAGAGCAGTAAAATATTATGTTGGCGATAATACTGGATTGGTTCATGAATATGTTGATTCAACTATAAAAAATGGAATTACATACTACTATGCTGTTGTTGCCTATGATGGCGGTTCGAACGAACTCCCACCAACGGAAACCCAATGTGTGATTTCACGCGATCCAATTACCGGAAAACTTAGTTATGACGTAAATACAGTTCAAGTAATACCCGGACCTGTTAGCTCAGGTTTTAATGAGCCAGTAATTGGAATTAACGGCAATGCTCAACAAATTAAAGGTAATTCGACTGGTGATATTTATATTAAAGTATTTGATAAACTTGAAGTTAATGATAAATTTTATGCAATAGATTTTATTAACCCAACAACGTATAATGTTTATGACAGTACAGGAGTTACTGATGAAATAATTTCAAAAGACACTGTATTTGTTACACTTTCGAAAAGAAATATTGATGTTAACAGTGTTGTTGTTAAGGATGCCGGTGGCAGTATTGTTAATCCAAGCAAATATTTTGTGAATGAATTGCATGGTAAAATTCAAGGTACTTCTCCGGGTTCATTACCAAATGGAGAGAAATTCAATGTGAATTACAGGTACTGGCCTGTTTATGAAAGTAAAGCGATAAATTATGAAGATGTTAATCCAGCATTCGATGGAATGAAAATTTATGTTAAGAATAATAAATTAAAATTGGATACATTAGGTTCTAAATGGAGTGATGGAAGTAACATCAATCTTGATTGGAAAGTGCAATACAGTCCAACAATTACACATTATCTTGGCAACCCTCATGTAAATTACAGGGCAGATTGGGAAATCCGTTGGAATAACCTTGATACAAATGCTGACGGTTCCTGGAAGTATCCTGGTGATAAAGCTTGGGCACCTAATAATCCAAAACCAAATGACACAGTTTATTGTCCGTTTACTGTTTGGAACGTTAGTGAAAATGTTCCAGGTCTCTTTATTGTAGACCAATCGAAAATGGGTAAAAAGAACACAAGATGGGATTGGGGCGAAGATATAATCCTTCGTAAAACTAACCCAGCTTCTTTTGCAGAGGTTACATATTGTTTGACGATTAAGAAATTACCATTAGATACACTAACTGGCGAAGATCCTAACTTATATCCTGCTGTTGGTGATATATTTACTGTCAGAACAAAGAAGCCATTCCAAACAGGTGATAAATACATATTTGAAACGCAAGCTGCTGAATTTAGTGCTGAAAAATCGAAAGATTTATTGGATAACATATACGTTGTTCCGAATCCTTATGTTGCATACAGCGATGCAGAGCAACCTGGAAGAACTGCAAGTATGAGAGGAGATAAGGTCCTACAATTCAGGAATCTTCCTCCTAAATGTACAATTAGAATTTATACTATTGTTGGCGAACTTGTAGCTACGGTAGAAAAAGATGATTTTACAAGTATGGCAGAATGGGATTTACTTTCTTATGAAGGACACAGAATAGCTTATGGTGTCTATATCTACCATGTTGATGTACCGGATGTTGGAGAAAAGATTGGCAGGTTCGCTGTAATTAAATAACAATGAATAAGATAAATTTCTTGGAGGAAATAAAAATGAAAAAAATATTTATATATGTAGGACTTCTTTTGAGCTTTGCGTTTTATTCTAATATAACGGCGCAGGTAGAAGGGACTACAAATAAAGTAGGCACAACAGCGGCAAATTTCCTAAAGATTGGAGCCGGAGCAAGAGCCATTGGAATGGGTGGTGCCTATACTGCTTTGAGTGATGATATCTACTCTGTCTATTACAATCCTGCCGGTATTGCACGAACAGAAGGAACGGGGCAGGTATCTTTTAATCATGCTGAATGGCTTGC
>JAFGID010000128.1 GCA_016929735.1 Ignavibacteriales bacterium
ATGTAGAAATGAGTTATAATTATTTATTTTTTCAACAGTCATAAGCGAATTATATCCACCTAAACCATTTGGAACTGTAGGATATGTCTCGTCGAGAAATTCTTCGCCATCAGCCCAATATTTAAATTGATAACTTGCAGGGTCAAGCATTAAATCAATTTCATAGATACCATCACCATCTTCATCAGCCATCGGAAGATTTTCCCTGTTCCAATTATTAAATACCCCAAACAGCGTAATTTTATTATATTTTTTTTGTGGTTTGAATTTGAAGATAACTTTTGTCTGCATCCTGGAAGTTACAGGAATAGAATATTCGTCTCCGTCCAATTCAAAATCAAGTAATGTCATACCTTCAAAATCGGGATTTGCTTTTAATATTATTTGATTCAAATCTTTTTCAAATTTAACAGATAGTTGAGGATTAGCAGAAAAATTTAAATCATAATCTTCTGAGTAAAACAAATCGGAAACAACAAATGTATCTGCTATTCCAGCAATTAATTTTACTGGTTGAATAATATCTCGAATTCCATCTCTTGAGCTCGGAGAGCAGCTGAGAAGAAAAAATGAGATTATAACCAATATAGCATAAATAATTTTTTTCATATATACTCCAGAATAACATTTTTATGAGTGCTTATTTTCTTACTTCCTATAAAATAACGGAAATTTGTCTTTCAATTTATTGCATACGAATTCAGGGACGAAACATTTAACATCTCCACCAAATTCAGCAAGATGTCGAACAATAGTTGAATTAAGGTAAGTATATTTTTCGTGCGGCATTAAAAATATTGTTGTAATTTTTTCATCAAGTTTTCTGTTCATTAAAGCCATTTGAAATTCATAATCGAAATCGCTAATTGCTCTCAATCCTCTAATAATTCCAACTGCTCCTATTGCTTTTGCATGTTCAACAACCAAACCATCAAAGGAATCAACATTGACTCTGTCCAATCCCTTTACACTCTCTCTTATCATTTCAATTCTTTCATTTATAGAGAAGAGGCAAGTCTTTACTGGATTTTTTGCAACAGTGATTACAACTTCATCAAATAATTCTCTTGCTCTTTTGATTATATCAATATGTCCGTAAGTTACGGGGTCAAACATTCCTGGATAAATTACTTTTTTCATTTTTCTAACTTTTAATTATTTGTACTGAAAATATAAAAAAATATTAGATAAAATTTAATTTATTGTATTAACTTTTCGAGCAATGCAACATTCTCAATGTGAAAGGTATGTGGAAACATATCAACTGGAATCATTTTTTTTAATTCATAATTAAATTCAGTTAACATTTTAATATCACGCATCTGTGTCGCAGGATTGCAACTTACATAAATTATTTTTTCAGGCGATAATTGCAAAATATCATTAACAGTTTTTGGATTCATTCCGCTTCGTGGCGGATCCGTGATAATTATATTTGGCTTAGCTAGATTATTTGTTCGAATTAGGGGAAGAAATGATTTATTTAAGTCAGCTAAGATAAAATCAATATTACGAATGCCATTTAATTCCTTATTTACAACTGCGTCTTTAATTGCTGATTCTATACTTTCAAAACCATAAGCATATTTTATCTTGTCTGCAATAAAAGTTGTAATCGTTCCTGCACCAGCATATAAGTCGTAAACAACATCATTAAAACTAAAACCTGCCAAATCAATAACTGCTTGATATAAATTTTCTGCTTGTTTTGTGTTTGTCTGAAAAAATGAATTAGCACTAATACGAAAATTTTTATCACCAATTTTGTCGTAGATATATCCATCACCATAAAATACGATTTCATAATCGCCAACTGCAATTTGTGCTTTTTTCAGATTTATGTTATTCACAACTGTTTTTATCAATATAATTTTATTTGTTATTTCCTTTGTAAATTCCTCTAACAAGTCCTTATCTTCGCCGTAAGTAACTAAATTAACCATAATATCTTTATTATTATAAGACTGTCGTAATACAAGATGCCGCAAAAAACCTGTATGTGTTTTTGAGGAGTAGCAGGAAATATTTTTTTCTTTGAAAAATGATTTTGTAAAATCTAAAATTTTATTACATTCGTCAGACTGCAGAAGGCATTCATCAATGTCAAGAACTTTATCGTAAATTCTGGGAATGTGTAATCCTAGTGCAAAGTTTTTGTCTTCAATTTTTTCTGGGTCAGTTAATTCACTATTTGTCAACCATCTTTTATCTGAAAAAGAAAATTCCATTTTATTTCTGTAACCGTAAGTATTTTCAGAAGATATGATTGGCGAGAGATTAAAATCCTTAAAACCACCAATATGTTCAGCAATTTCCTTCACTTGCTGTGTCTTAAATTCTAACTGTTTTTGGTAGTCCAAGTCTTGTTGTTTGCAACCACCGCATATTCCGAAATATTTACATTTTGATTCAGTCCGCAAATTTGAGGGTAGAATAATTTTTAATAATTTTGCTTCAGCGTAGGTTTTCTTAATTTTTGTAAGCATTGCTTCAACTTTATCGCCCGTATATGTTGAGTTAACGAAGACAACAAAATTATTCTGTCCATCAGTCGATTTATTATCTAAATCAACTTTTGCTATTCCCTTTCCTTCGAAAGCATAGCTAACAATATTTAGAATTAAAATGTCGCCTTTTAGCATTTTATTTTGATTAAGTTATAAAAATGTTTTTTTACTTGCTAAAAAAAATTATAATTTATTGTAAATTTACAATAATACTTTTTATTTAAAAACAAATATGTTTACAAAAAACGAATTAAAATATTACTCTTCTTTACTCTTAAAAAAATTTAGAGATGAAGAAAACAAGTTTATAATAGAGGGCAAAAAAATTTCAGAAGAAGCATTAAATAGCAGTTATCAAATAGAAATTGCTTTTTATACTCATAAGTTTTTTAGGAAAGAGAGAGGCATAATAAAAAAACTTACTATTAAAAATATCCGACAGGAATTATTAAAGGAAGAAGAATTTTCTAAAATTTCTGATACGCAAAATCCTCAGGGAATTGCATTGGTATTAAAAAAGAAAAAACTAAAAAATGATATTCCTACTGATGCTAATTTTATTATTGGTTTGGAAAACATTTCCGATCCCGGTAATTTAGGTACAATTATTCGTAATTGTGATTGGTTTGGAATAAATAATATTATATTGAATGAAAATTGTGCTGAAATTTATAATCCTAAAGTTTTACGTTCTACAATGGGTTCGATATTTAATGTTGCCATTTTTGAAAAATTTAACTTATATTTAACATTAGAAAAATTAAAAAATAGTAAATTTACAATTCTAAGCACTGATTTAAATGGTGAGAATATTTTTGCGTCTCAATTCCCTGAAAAATCGGTTGTTATTTTTTCTAATGAAGCAAATGGCCCGAGCAAGAAATTAAACGAATTAGCAGATAAAAAAATAACAATACCAAGAGTTGGAAAAGCAGAGTCTCTAAATGTTGCAAGTGCTTGTTCGATAGTATTAGCTGAAATATTTAAACAACATTTTTTATAATTTAATCAAGGAGGACAGATTGAAAGTTAAATTTGTCTTATTAGCTGTTTTGGCTTTATTTATTTTTATCGCATGTGGTGATAAAAAGGATGAACCCCAGGATCAACCGGATCCAAGAACCCAACAGAGAGATATTGACAAACCTACTAAAGTTAGTGACAACGAATTTGTTGATAAAGCGGGTGGATTTGCGGTTGAGTTTCCAGATCAGCCAGAAAGGATGACACAGAGTGTTCCTACAGAAGTTGGTGACATTGAAATGGTTTATTATCAATCAATGAATGCATCTGGTGAAGTTGTGTTTATGGTTAGTTATAATGACTATCCGGCTGAATTGGTTGAAATGGGAGATCCTGATAATATGTTAGAGGAAGGTAAAAACGGTGCTTTAGGAACAATAGCAGGTGCCAAAGTAATTTCTTCGAAAAAAATTGAGTATGATGGCAACCCAGGAATCGAATTTTATGCTACCGGTGATTCACAAGGTTATGCAGTAGCTGTTAAAGCACGAATGTATTTAGTTGGAAATCGTTTATATCAAGTTATGATTCTAGGTCTTGAAGGTACAGCCGACGAAGATGAAATGGATGATTTCCTCGATACTTTTAGATTATTGTAATTTATAGATATTAATTTATGGGATTGTTTCTTGCAAGCAATCCCATTTTTTTTTAACATTATTTTTAAACAATATTATGTCCGAAGTAAATAAGCGTCCTCCTTGGGATGAATACTTTTTGAAAGTTGCAATGTTAGTCTCAGAAAGAGCAACTTGTCCAAGAATGCATTGCGGATGCGTGTTGGTTAAAGATAAGAGAATACTTTCAACCGGTTATAATGGCTCGATACCCGGTGACGAGCATTGCGAGGATGTCGGATGTTATGTGGTTGACAATCATTGCATCAGAACGATACATGCAGAAATCAATGCTATCACTCAGTGCTCTTTACACGGCATTTCAACAAAAGGAGCAATTGCTTATGTAACAAATATGCCTTGTACTAATTGTGCTAAGACGTTAATTGCTGCTGGCATAATTGAAGTCGTAACGTTTTCTGACTACCACGATACTAGAGCTGAAGAATTTTTTGGAAAAGCAGGTGTCAGAATAAAAAGACTTAATATGCCTGAAAAAATTATTAACTACGATTTAGAAAATTATATCTCAGCAAAAAAATAAAAGAATAGTTATGAAAAAAATATCTATTGATTCAACTACTAAATTTTTTATTTCTGTTATCGGAATAATTTGTATTGTATTGGTTCTAAAAGAATTACAACATATTTTCATTCCTTTCATTATCGCTTATTTTCTGTTTTTCATGTACCAACCACTTAACAAATTTTTAGTATCTAAAAAAATTCCGTACGGTTTGACAATATTGTTTAACATTATTATTACTATTGGGTTCCTTTATGGTTTGTCAACAGTGATTATTGAATCATTCAGTGATTTAAGCGCACATTTACCTTTATATAAAAGTAAATTGAATAATATAGTCAGCACTACATCAATTTCATTAGGAATTACAGATCCTAACTTAACGAATTTTCAGATAAGCGAATTACTTGAGGGATTAGATTATGGTGGTATTGCAAGTAGTTTCTTTAATTCCACGCTATCACTTCTTTCAACGGTATTTTTTGTACTCTTCTTTTTTATATTTATTAGCAGTGGACATGAAAAAATTATATCTGCTATTAAATTACGATTTTCCGAAAGAAGGGTAGCAGAATCTTTGAAAAAAGTTAAAAAAGAATTGAAAAAGAAAAATTTGTCTCAAGTAGTTAATGAGGAAACTTATCAAAAGGAGATTGATATATCAGTCAATAAAACAGAAATAACAGTAGGAAATACTTTTCAAGATATGACAGGGCAATTGCAAAAATATATCACGACAAAATTAATTATTAACATTTGTGTAAGTATCATTATGTTTGTTATTTTATTGATATTCAACATTGATTTTATTATTGTTTGGGTTGTCTTATCATTTTTCTTAACTTTCATTCCAAATATTGGTTCAGTTGTTTCGATTTTCTTCCCCACTCTAATGTGTTTGCTTCAATTTGAATCAATTCCAAAATCTTTGTTGTTAGCCGGAATTTTGATAGTTGTTCAAAATGTAATTGGCAATATATTAGAACCAAAAATTTTTGGTGGACGACTTGGGTTGAATCCGCTAGTTATTTTGCTTTCATTATTAATTTGGGGATATATTTGGGGAATTGTAGGAATGTTTATTTCTGTTCCTCTTACCGCGATGTTTAAAATTATTTTATCTAAATCTAGAAATAAAAATTTAGAGTTTATAAATAACATAATGGGCTAAATAAATATTTGGAATAAAAACAAATATTTATTAATTTTGCATAGCCACTGCGACAAGCAGTGGTCTTTTTTTTATCAAATTTAATATAAGGAGTTATTTTTGTGACGAATTTTGTTTATTTAACACGTGAAAGATTAAAAGAATTGGAGAACGAATTACTCCATCTTAAGACAAAAGGCAGAGATGAAGTTGCTCAGCGTATTGCAGAAGCTCGTTCTTATGGTGATTTATCTGAGAATGCAGAGTATGATGCCGCTAAGGAAGCTCAGGAAATGTTAGAAGTTAAGATTAGAAGATTGGCAGAAATGCTTTCAAGAGTAAGAATAGTTGAACCTGAGAAAATGCCAAAGGATAAAGTGCATATTCTATCAAATATAAAAGTAAAGAATTTAAACAACTCTAAGTTGGTCGAATATGTTATTGTTTCACCCGAAGAAGCAGACTTTGAAAAAAACAAACTTGCAGCAACAACACCTGTTGGACAAGCTTTCATTGGTAAAGCAATTGGTGATGTTATTGAAATCAAAGTTCCAGCCGGTGTAATGAAATACGAAATTATTGGCATTGAATAAATGAGAAATTTAGAACAAAAAGTTATTAAATTTATTGACCAAAATTTACTTATTGAACCTTCTAATAAATTGTTAATTGCTTTCAGTGGAGGACCCGATTCTACCTTTCTTATTTATTTCTTCGAAAAATATAAAAGAAGATTTAAAATAGATTTATACGCTGCTTACATTGATCATCAGCTTCGTGAAGATTCTAAAAATGAATTAACATTTTGTAAGGAATTTTGTGAACAACTGAAAATTCCTTTTTATTCAAGAAGCGTAAATGTTAAAAAGTGTGCAAAAGAATGTAAAATATCGATTGAAGAAGCAGCTCGTAATTTAAGATATCAAAAACTCGAAGAATTATCAAAGAAATTGTCGTGCAATAAAATAGTTCTTGGACATACAAAGAATGATAACACAGAAACTATTTTATTGAACTTAATCAAAGGTACAGGGCTTTCTGGTATTGCTGGAATACCAATAAAGCGTAAGAATATTATAAGACCGATTCTCGCATTGTCAAAATATGAAATATTGGGTTATCTTAAATTCAATAAAATTAACTATTGTTTTGATGATAGTAATTTAAGCGATGAATTCGAACGTAATTTTTTAAGAAACAAAATTATTCCTCAATTAAAAAATAAGATTAATCCTTCGCTTGATGATTCACTTTTAAAATCATCAATTGTGATTCAAAAAGAAAATGAATTAATTAAATGTATAATTGATGATTTGTATGCGGTATTTATTAAAAAAGAAAAAAATAAATTTTCAGTGGATTTATCAATAAAAAAAATATTTGATGATATTTATATTTCAGAAATATTTAAAAAATTATTGAAATCGGAACTAAAGTTGGATGTTTCTACAAATATTATTTCAAGCCTAATTGAACTTACCAAAAAACAAAGGGGAAAGAAAATCAAATTATGCTCGGATTATGTAGCAATAAAAGAAAATGATTGGATAATTGTAAAAAAAGAAACTGAAAATATTATATGCAAATCAATAAAAATAAAAATTGGAGAAAAAATTTATTTCAACCAAGGGGTAATAGAAATTAGCAGAGTATTAAATAAAGAAAAATTTAATAGAAAAAAAAATATTGAATTTATTTCTGGCGATTTTTTGAGAGGTGATTTCTTGCTTCGAGCTTGGCGTTCGGGTGATAAATTTACACCACTTGGAATGAAAGGTGAAAAGAAAATTGCAGATTTTTTAGCGGAGCAAAAGACACCAAACGAAATAAAGAAAAATCAGTTCGTTCTTATTAATAATGGTAAGATTGTTTGGGTGGTTAACTATCGTATAAATGAAAAATATAAAATATTAAATTCAACAAAACGGATTATTAAATTATGTGTAAAAATGAAGCAAATATAATTAAAGTTGGTAATGAAGAATTTGAAATTCTTTTACACGAAAATGAAATACAAAAAAGGGTAAAAGAATTAGCAGAAATAATCACTGAGGACTATCATGGTAAATTGCCAATCATTATTGGAATTTTAAACGGCTCTTTTATCTTTATGTCAGACCTTGTAAAATATTTATCAATCCAGTGTGAAATTGATTTCTTTAAATTATCAAGTTATGGCGATGAAAAAATTTCGTCTGGAAAGGTGAAGATGTTGAAGGATTTAAATGCGGATATTAACGACAGAAATATTCTACTTGTTGAAGACATTGTAGATACAGGTCTCTCTATAAGTTATATTAAAAATATTATTGTGTCATCTAATCCTGCAAGTGTAAAAATAGCAACATTACTATTAAAACCAGAAAGTCTAAAGCAAAAAATTGATGTTGATTATGTTGGCTTTGAAATTCCTAATAGATTTGTAATTGGGTATGGACTTGATTACGCACAAAAATATCGTAACTTAAGGTCTATCTATGCTTTAAAACAATAAGTGGGCGCCAGCAATAAAAATTAAATTATATTTAATATATTTAAAATCTAAATTATTTATTTAATTGATAGAATTTGTTTTATTTGAGAAAAATTGAGGTAAATTTATAAAAATGAACAATCAAGATAAAAATCAGAAAAAACCAGAAGGAAATTTTGACTGGGGGAAAGTTGTTAAAACCGTACTAAGTTGGGGACTTATTATTGTTGCCGCGGTTATTATTCTTCAGTTTATGGAAGGTAATGAGGATGAAGGTGTAGAAGTAACGTATAAGAAATATCAGGAATTATTATTAGATAATAAAATCATAAAAGCTGAAATAATTAAAAAGGATATAAATAATTATTCTTTTGTTGGAACATTAGTCGGTGAAGAAGAGATAAAATCTGGAGTGAAAGCAAAAAAAATCAAGATCATTTTACTAGAACCATTAATTGAAAAGGAACAGATACGTTGGGAGGAAAAAGGTATTGAATATTCATTCTCAATCGAATCTGATGGTTGGATGAATGTTATTTGGGGTTTTCTACCTTGGATTGTTTTGATTGGTGTATGGATATTTCTAATGAGGAGGATGCAAGGTGGTGGTGGAGGTTCGAAAGGTATCTTTAATTTTGGCAAGAGTCGAGCAAAATTAATTTATCCCGAATCGTCAACAAAGGTTACTTTCAAAGATGTTGCTGGCGTCGAAGAGGCGAAGCAAGAACTGCAAGAAATCATAGAATTTTTAAAAGAACCCATAAAATTTCAAAAACTTGGAGGTAAAATACCAAAAGGTGTTCTATTGTTGGGAGCACCAGGAACTGGAAAAACTTTATTAGCACGTGCAATTGCTGGAGAAGCTGGTGTTCCATTCTTCTCCATAAGTGGTGCCGATTTTGTTGAGATGTTTGTTGGTGTAGGTGCAAGTCGTGTTAGGGATCTTTTTGAACAAGGGAAAAAAAATGCTCCATGTATTATTTTTATAGATGAAATTGATGCTGTCGGCAGGCATCGAGGTGCCGGACTTGGTGGTGGTCATGATGAGAGAGAGCAAACATTGAATCAATTACTCGTAGAGATGGATGGTTTTGAGCAAAATACAGGAGTTATAATTGTTGCAGCTACGAACAGACCGGATGTCTTAGATCCCGCATTATTACGCCCTGGAAGATTTGATAGGCAAGTTGTCGTGGACCGTCCGGATGTTAAAGGAAGAGAAGGGATACTCAAAGTTCATACTACAAAAATTCCATTAGACAATGATGTTGATTTAAAAGTATTAGCAAAAGGTACTCCAGGCTTAGCTGGTGCTGAATTGGCAAATTTAGTTAATGAAGCAGCACTATTAGCTGCAAGAAAAAATAAAAGTAAAGTCGAGATGGAGGATTTTGAGGAAGCGAAAGACAAAGTCATGATGGGTGTCGAAAGAAAAAGTCTAATTATTACTGAAGAAGAGAAAAAGTTAACAGCATTTCATGAGATTGGACATGTTTTAGTATCAAGAAAAATACCCGAATCAGATCCAATACACAAGGTTACGATTATTCCTCGCGGCAGGGCTTTAGGTCTTACATCATTTTTACCGATTGATGAAAAACATAATTATTCTAAACCATATATCGAAGCAAAGATATGCGTATTACTTGGCGGTAGGGCAGCTGAGAAAATCATCTTTAATAGTTATACTACTGGTGCAAGTATGGATATTGAACAAGCAACAGGATTAGCACGAAAAATGGTTTGCGAGTGGGGAATGAGCGAAAAATTAGGTCCTCAGTCTTTTGGCGCAAATGAAGAGGAGATTTTTCTCGGTAGAGAAATAACAAGACATAAAGATTATAGCGAAAAAACCGCACAGGAAATAGATAGTGAAATCAAAAATATAATAGATTCCTGTATATCAAAAGCTGAAAGCATTATTAAAAAGAATATAAAAATACTTCATGCACTTGCAAAAGAATTACTCGAAAGAGAAATACTCGATGCAGATGAAGTTGATACAATTATTAATGGTGGGAAACTTCCTCCATCAAGAAAAAATAACAAAAATAATTCTGGAAATAAGCAAGATGAAGTCCCACAATATGTTAAAAAGCTTCAAGAAGAAAGGATGAAGAAAAAATCTGAGAAAAAATTGGATGATAGTAAAAAATAATAAGATTAATTATTTGCATGAACTTTTAAGAAAAGGAATTCATTTTTCTTCCATTTCGATTCCTATATTTTATTATTTTTTTAATAAAGAACTTACTTTAACAATAATATTGCCATTGACCATCTTTTCTGTCATAATTGATTTTGGCAGATATTTAATTCCATCATTAGGTAAATATTTTCATAAAATATTTGGTTTTATGTTAAGAGAGCATGAGGTCAACGAAAAATGGAAAACATTAAGCGGGGCATCTTATGTTTTAATTTCTGCCTCAGGTACAATTTTAATCTTTCCTAAGATTATTGCGATTACAGTATTTTCTATATTAATTATAGGAGATATTTCCGCTGCACTTATCGGGATTAAATTTGGTAAACATAAATTTTTGTTAAAAAGCTTAGAAGGGACTTTAGCTTTTTTTTTTGCTTCTTGTCTTGTAGTTTTATTTATACCTAAAATCCAAGGTAACATTTGGGAATTTTTTTTTGGTTTTATAATTGCGGGAGTTGCTGCCTTAATTGAAAATATTTCTTATGGATGGGCTGATGATAACCTCACGGTTCCATTTATTTCAGGATTTGTTCTTTGGACTTTATATTATGTGTTTTTACCAGAAATGCTATTATTTTTACCAAATATTTTATATTAATAATTATATTGAAACAAGTAGATTATTTAAATGTATAAATCCTTTCAAAACAAATAATTAGTGAAGTTATGAAAACAAAAATTTTTAAAATTACAAATTATTTTTTAGCATTCTGCTTTGTTGCGGTCTTATTTGCATGTGGATTAACAAAAAAAGAAGCTCGCGGAAACGAACATGAAATTTATGTCGTCGCAGACTCCTTAGAATTTCTTCTATTAGAAGAAAATATGAAAGCCGTTTTCGAAAAGATAATTTATACTCCACAACCAGAACCATTATTTAAATTAATTAGATTGAATTTTACAGATTTTGAAAGTGCAAAGAATAAGAAAAACGTCATAATTATTTCTGCCTTAGGTTCGCAAAATAAAGTGTCTAATTATATCAGCAATGTTTTGGATACAACGGTTAAACAACTTGTTTTCGATAATGAGGAATATGTTTTCAATAAACATGATTTATGGGTTAATAATCAATTAGTTATGTTTTTAACATCACCAACTATTGAGCAGCTAAATGCAAATATTACTAGCAATGAAGATAATCTTTTACACTTCTTCCAAAATATTTCGAACAAGAGAATGTACCAAAATATTTACAATTCTACTTATGAACGCAAAGAAGTTGAAGCTCAGCTATTAAAGGAATTTGGTTGGGTTATATATGTACAAGCAGATTTTGTAAGAGTAAATAACAGAATAGGCGATAATTTTGTGTGGTTAAGAAGAGCACCCGATAGTGAGATGGAAAGATGGATTTTTGTTTATTGGATTGATAATGCTTCACCAAATATGCTTCATCCCGATTCAATCATTACCCTTAGAAATCAGATAACAGAAAGGCATTATCGAACTAAAGATGACAAAACGTTTGTTGAAGTTGCTGAGGATTATCGAACTTTTTCGGAGGTAAATTTTAACGAAAGATATGCAATAATGACGCAAGGTTTGTGGCGAATGCAAGATAAGAGTATGGGCGGTCCATTTATAAATTATATGTTTTTTGATGAGAAGACAGAAAGAATTTATATGATTGACGGCTCTGTCTTTGCACCAAATCATTTTAAAAGAAGTATAATTCAACAGGTTGATGTTACACTGCAATCATTTCGAACTGATGCGGAACTAGATCCCGATTGGAGAGAAGATTTATTAGATGAATTAGATTGAAATTATAAAATTTTTACAACTTTTGTGAAGTTTATTATTTAAAATTTAATATTAATATTTTACAAGAGTTTTTTATTGTTGGTAAAAATATATATTTTGCATTTAGAATTTTGAGTTAAAAATACCTACTAATTTAAAATGGCAAAAAAAAAGGCGAATACACATTCTATTAAGGATGTCGAGAAATTTTTGAAACCTAAGACATTTCTACCCATATATTTTCTTATAGGCGAAGATGAATACGCGATTAATTCTGCAACCGAGCAGATTAAAGAAGCTGTTCAACCTTTGATCCTATCGGATTTTGACAAAGAAATAATTGACATAAAAAAAAATCAAGATTTCAATGAAATTGTAAATATTGCTAATGCTTATCCCTTTGGCGGAGGAAAGAAACTTTTGATATTGAAAAACTTGGAAAAAGCAAAAAGTGAAAATCTAAAAAATTATATATTAAATCCGAGCAACCATACTTTTCTTATAATCACATATTTGGGAACACTCAAGGACTATAATTCGGAACCCTTCAAATCTTTAGAAGATAAACAATATTTATTCCAGACCCCAAAGGTATATTATAATGAATTTATCAATTGGATTAAAGAAAGAGCTAATTCTTATCTTTTGTCTATTAGTAACGATGGTGCTGTACTTCTGCTTGAACTTGTTGGAGAGGATAAGAGTTTGCTTGATATACAATTAAATAAATTCTTTAATTATCTGGGACCTAACACGGAAATTTCAGAAAAAATAATAATTGAGCAAACCGCTATTACAAAAGAATTTAATATTTTCAATTTATTGGATGAAATTGGGCAGGGTAACCGAGCTAAGGCAATTGAAATAGTGTTTAATTTGCTCGATAATAAATTTGAAATTTATAACATAATTGGACAATTGAGCAAATATGTTGCGACAATCGCACAAATATATGATATCATTAAAAATGAAAACACTCAACCGGTTAACCTAATGAGAGAAAGTTCGTATTATCTACAAAAATGCAGCACAGCAAGAATTTTTATGTCAGAAAAAAGACTTCAGCAATCGGTACAAGCTTTACTAAAAGCTGATATTGCAATAAAAACCAGTCAATATGACCATAAAACAATTTTAACAATATTAATTAATGAAATGTTGGCATAATGATTTTAAGTAACTTAAAGTTTTATTAAATTTGCATTAACAATTTCATGTTAACTTTATTGTTTTTGTGTTGCATAAATTTGAAACATTTTTTTTATATAAATGGTATAAATGGCATTAGATTCAAAATACTTAAGAAAAACTGATGAAGACTTAATTCAGGAATTTCAAGAAACTGATAATATTCAAGCTTACGAAGCATTAGTTAAAAGATATAAGGATCCACTTATTAATTTTGTTTTTAGATTTGTTGGTGATAGAGATATAAGCTCGGACATTGTTCAAGATACAATGATAAAATTTTATCTTAATAAAAATGCTTATAAATCTTTAGCTAAATTTTCTACTTGGATATATACAATTGCATCAAATTTGGCAAAGAATGAATTAAGGCGACAAAAAAGAAAAAGGTTCTTATCAATTTATGGCAATGATGACGAGGAAACAACTCCTCAATATGCTGATGAATCTATTATTTTACCTGATAAAGTTGCTGATATGAATATAAAGGATAAAATAATTCAAAAAGCACTTATGAAAGTAAAAGCGGTATATAGAGAAGTTGTTATTCTTAGAGACATTCAAGATTTTACTTATGAAGAAATTACAGAGATTACTAATTTATCACTTGGAACGGTAAAATCAAGAATAAATAGAGGAAGAGCGCAATTACAAAAATTATTAAAAGACATATATAGAGAGTAAGCATATGAAAAATAATAACATTATTAATAATTCCGAAAAATATTGGGTAACTAAATTACTCAAAAGTCTCCCTAAAAAAGAAGCACCTGCAGATTTTGAATTTAAATTAATGACACGAATTCAGAACAGAAATTTTAATATCAAAAGTGAGCAAAATAAAAGGAGATTTACTTGGATATGGATACCTGCCGCAGCAACAATATCAACAATAATAATTCTTTTTACAATATTTTATAATTTTAAAAATGATAAGCAAAATCCATTAATGGAACGACCAAGTGAGATTAATCAGACTTTATCAGAAGAGGAACCACCGAGATCAATAGAGAAAAGCGATAATTATTCCGAACACACAATCGAAAATAAAGAGGAGATGGATATGGATGATAAAAATGTTTCTCCCCAACAAAATTATCGTGTTGTGATTAAACCAAATGATGTTATTGAAAAAGAAACAATTGATTTACCTTATGCAAATAATAAAGGCATAGAAATAGATGAATATATTACAAACAATGAGTTAAATATTTATGATAGAAATTACAATTTAAAAAGTGTAAGTGATGGTGAATTTAATTTTGATGGTTTTTATCTACAAAGCACAACTAATCCGATGGAATTAGAAAAACTAAAAGCAAAAATTGATTCAGTTGAAAAAAAGATGGAGAGATTAGAAAAAGACAGCAAAAAATAAATTATTTTACTTGTCATTATCAAATTTTACCTTCCGATGGAGATTTTCATAGCATTATAAAGTTTAAAAATTTGTAGAATTATTTTTATTTTTTTCTTGCATTTAAATATAAAATATATTATTATTGAAATCTTGTTCTGAAAATATTTCTTGATTGTACTTATATAAAAATCATTTTTATATACTTGACAATTAAAAAATAATGTAATACATTTACATCCCTATTTTGAAAAATTTTGTTCTTTGGCAGATTGAGTGACTAAACATAAGCTTTAGTGGTAAGGAAATAAAAAACGAAATAAATTGACAACGGAGAGTTTGATCCTGGCTCAGGACGAACGCTGGCGGCGTGCTTAACACATGCAAGTCAAGGAGAGGATTCCTTTCGGGGAATTAGTAAACTGGCGCACGGGTGAGTAACATGTAAGTAACCTACCCTTAGGATTGGGATAAC
>JAFGID010000129.1 GCA_016929735.1 Ignavibacteriales bacterium
AATAATTTCCACAATCTTCTGCTTTAACCATTTCTTCTCTATTAACTAAAGTTTCAAAGATTTTTTCACCGTGTCTTATGCCAATAATTTTTATTTCGTTATTTGCTTTATAAAGTTCTAATAATGCTTTGGCGACAACTTCGACAGTCGCCGCAGGAGATTTTTGGACAAATATATCACCTGTCTTTCCATTTTCAAATGCAAAAAGAACCAAATCAACAGCATCTTCAAGTGTCATCATATAACGGGTCATTTGGGGCTCAGTTATGGTGATTGGTTTACCGGATTTTATTTGCTCAACAAATAAAGGTATAACAGAACCACGGGACGCCATAACATTACCGTATCTTGTTCCGCAAAGTGTTGTTCCATTTTTTGTATTTCTTGATTTTGCCACCATAACTTTTTCGGATAGTGCTTTTGACATACCCATTGCATTAATCGGATAGACCGCCTTGTCCGTGCTTAAAACAATAACTTTTTTAACACCATTATTTATTGCCGTGTCTATTACATTCTCACAACCTTGAACATTTGTCTTTACTGCTTCCATAGGAAAAAACTCACAAGAAGGTACCTGCTTGAGTGCCGCAGCATGGAATACATAATTAACTCCTTTCATTGCACTGTCCAGACTACTTCTATTTCGGACATCGCCAATAAAAAATTTTATTTTATCATTTTGATAAAACTGTCGCATATCATCTTGCTTTTTTTCATCACGACTGAAAATTCTAATCTCTTTAATTCCTGTGTCGAGGAACTTTCGTAAAACAGCATTACCAAATGAACCCGTTCCACCGGTTATTAAAATTGACTTATTTTTTAACATTATCAGCTCACTTTTCACTTTTTAAAATGCTCCGCACCGTAAATCCCCCGAATAGTTATTACGGTGCCATATTTGTAATTTTATAAGTTTAATTAAAAAATTTAAATTTTAATAAATTAAAAATAATGAAACATTAAAAATAATTTATTAATAAGATAAATACAATTTCAAATCAAGGTACCGAGAATATTTTATCAAAAAATTGTATTAAGAAAAATGATTAGGTAAAAGCCCGCCGGTTTATGAATTAAAATAGTTAATACTTTTCACTAAAGCATTATCAAACTCTACATTAGGTTTATAATTCAATTTTTGCTTTATATTTTTAATATCCGCCCCCGAATGTTTAATGTCACCTTTCTGTGCTTCAGCATATATCGGTTCAATATTTTTACCTAAAATTTTATTTAAAGTTACCACTAATTCATTTAAGCTGGTATGCAAACCACTTGCACAATTAAAAATATTCAGATTTCCCTCAACACCATTAGCGGCAAGTAAATTACACTCCACTACATCATCAATAAAAATAAAATCTCTCGTCTGCTCACCATCTCCATATATAACTGGTTGTTTGTCATTTAACATTAGATTAATAAACTTTGGTATTACAGCAGCATATTCACTATTAGGGTCCTGCCTCGGTCCGAATACATTAAAATATCTTAATGAAATAATCTCCATATTATACAAATCCGAAAAGACTTTACAGTAATACTCACCTGTTAATTTTGATACAGCATAAGGAGAAAGAGGATTTGGTAACATATCCTCTCTTTTGGGTAATTCGGGTGAGTCGCCATATACAGCGGCGGAAGAAGAAAAAACCATTCGCTTTATTCCCTCTTCTTTCATAGAGTTTAGAATGTTTAATGTTCCATTTACATTTATTTCATTTGTAAGCAATGGTTCTTCAACTGAGCGGGCAACATTCGATAATGCAGCCAGATGAAATACCACATCAACATTTTTGAGTGCGTTTTGGACTGTTGCATAATCCCGAATATCACCTTCTGTAAATTCAATTTCTTTTATAAATGAATTTATATTTTCGATTTTACCTGTGCTCAGGTTATCTAATACACGGACTTTATTTCCAAGTTCAACTAATTTTTCAGCGATATGTGAACCTATAAATCCGGCACCGCCGGTAACAAGACAATTTTTATTTTTCATAATTTTTATAGTTTTTTCACCGCAAAGACGCCGAGACGCTAAGGGGTGTTTTCCTTTTCACCGCTGAGACGCCGAGACGCTAAGGGGTGTTTTTTGTTTTTTTCTTTCTGCCACCAAGGCACAAAGGTTTTTTTATAACTAAATAAAATTTTTTATTTCATAAGCAAATTTTTTAAAATCATCTAGATGCTCTAATAAATTATATATTTTATTTGTATCAACAGAGATATATTGATGGACTAAAATATTTCTTAATCCAACCATACCTATAAGTCTGTCAGCAATTTCACGGCTTATGTATTTTTCGTCTTTTAATAGATTAATACAATCTGCATAATTTTTTGGATTACCAAGGTTATACTTAGTTGTTAAATGACATGCAATATCAATAACAATCTGTATTGATTCAAATAATCCATATCTTAAAATCCATTGTACTTGTATATCGTTACTAACATCATCAAGTGAATATTTTTTTTTAAATTTTTCTAATTCAATAGTATTTATTTCTAATTGATTTAATCTGTCAAGCATAATTCCTCATTCCAAATTTTTTATCTTTAATCCGATTGTAAAACGCATTGTTAATTATATCTCTAAGTTTTTCTGTATCAAAATAAACACTTAAGGTCAGGCTTTTAAAATTATTGAAAACATCTTTGTCTCTAACAAAAATTTCTTTATGGTTTGTTACAATATTATATGCCAACAATGGTGATTTATTATAAATATTATTTAACTCAACTATATCTACTCTACGCTCAGAGATTTTTTCAATTTCATTTGTTATTACGCCTAATTTAATTAAATCAATTTCTTTATCCAAATAAATACCAATATCTAAGTCACTGTTAAAATTTGTTTTCTTTGATACAAACGAACCGAAAACAACTGAAAAAGAAATTTCATTAAATTTAATAAGATATTTTTTTATTTCATTAATCATTTATCTGTCCCCATCTGTTTCATCTGTTCAACTTGTATTGAGCTTGTCGAAATACTTGTACTGAGCTTGTCGAAGTACTTGTACTGAGCTTGTCGAAGTATCCGCGTTCTATTCTTTTTCACCGCTAAGACACCAAGACGCTAAGTGGTATTTTTTTCACCACAAAGTTACAAAAATATTTTTATCTGCGAAAATCCGCT
>JAFGID010000130.1 GCA_016929735.1 Ignavibacteriales bacterium
ACCGAGGGCCGGAATCGAACCGGCACGGGAACAAGTTCCCACAGGATTTTAAGTCCTGTGCGTCTACCAATTCCGCCACCCCGGCAAATTTTGAGGTGCAAATATAAATATTTTATTCCTTTTCGGCAAATAAAATTTGAATTTTTCACATATTTTTAAGGTCGTAAATTATTATTTTGTTAAAATTCAAAATATTTTACATTATTGTAACTAAAATTTGTAATTTTTGGAAATGAAAAAATTATATATCATTTTATCATTTATTTTTATTACTGTTTTTCCTCAAGAGCTTGAATTGTTAAGTACTATTGGAAATTTTGAGGAAGCAAATTCATTTTCCATAAACCCCGCCGGATTTATTTTTGTTACTGATGAAAATTCAAATATGCTATATAAAATAGATACATTAGGAAACGTACTCCAAAAAATTGGTGGTTATGGCTGGTCGGAAATGTCATTCGATGCGCCTGTTGATGTATTTGCAACAACCCTCGAAGTTTATGTATGTGATAAAAATAATAGCAGAGTTCAGCTCTTTGATAAGGATTTGAATTTTATTAATGAATTTAAGACAGATCAAAATGAAAATTCAGATTATTATTTTTCTTACCCAATAAGTTGTGGTAAATCTAATCAAGGCGATTTTTTTATTTTAGATGCTGACAATTCAAGGATAATGAAATACGATATGAAGGGTAAATTTTTGCAAGTCATCGGAGGCATTGAATCGGGTGCTTTTGCATTATCCAATCCAAAAAAGATGGCTGTTTCTTCTTATGGTAATTTATTTGTAATAAATAATGAGCAGTTTATAGTTTTTGATCAGTTTGGGAACGGAGTTTTGAAATTAAATGTTGAATTTATACCTTCTAATATTAACATAACAAATGAAAAACTTATTTTGAATGATGATTGGACTATTAGATATTTGGATTTAATAAATGGTATTAGAAATTTTATAATCTACTCATTAGAGAATTATATCGATGATGAAATTGTTGAAGGACTTGTTTTCAATCAGCGGATGTATGTTTTAACTAAAGAACAAATTTACATTTTCAGAATTTCAAAAAGTGAATAGAAAAATTAAATTATCTTTATTCTTACTTACAACTATCTGGTTACTTCTGATTCTATACCAAATGTTTCTGCCATTAAGTTCATTTTTAATAAAATCATATTTTATCATAGATAATATTTTTGGTGTTGTATGCCATCAGCAGGAGGATAAATTACTTACAATCTTCGGCATCAAAACGATGGTTTGTGCAAGATGTACAGGAATTTATCTCGGTATGTTTATCGGTTCAGTTTACATTTTGTTTCGCAGTATATCAAAAATAAATTTTAAAATTTTTATTTTTGCATTGCTTCCTATTTTATTTGATGTGATTTTTATTGAAGTTGGTTTATACGCTTATAATAAATTAGTTGCATTTTTAGCGGGTCTAATTTTCGGACTTATATTGTTTATATTTATATCATTAGCTATTAACTCATTTTATCTTGAGAGGGAAAATAACAAATGAAAAAATTGTTACCATCTTTAGTTTGCGGTTTTGCCGTGGGTGTCTTACAGGTAGTTCCATTTTTACGGGGCTTGTCATGCTGTTTACTCCTACCTGTTGCAGGAGTATTCTCGATTGTTCTATATCAGAAATCAACTGGATTAACTGATAAAATTCCATTTGGCAAAGGTGCTGGACTTGGATTATTAACGGGTATATTTGCCGCTTTGTTTACAACTTTTTTTGATACAATTATTACACTTATAACCAAAACCAATATTTTTGTCGAAGAATTTGTAAATATCCAAAAAGCGTTTTCTGACTTACCATTTTCAGATGAAATGAAAAATGAACTTATAAATATGTACACATTAATCAGAGAGGACATAATAAATAATGGTTTCTCTCTCTGGTATACTTCGGGAATGTTATTCAGTAATTTAATCGCTGGAATTTTATTTGGATTAGTCGGTGGTCTTCTGGGTACTTATTTTATCAATGCTAAAAATTCAAATTATTATTCCTCGAGGTAATTTATGATAAGTGCATTTATTTTCTTTGCTCATTTTATTTTTATTTTAGTAATTTTCACAAAAAAATGGCAGGAAGAAAAGCTGTCTACAGGAATAATAAATGTCGCTTTAATAATAATCCTTTTTTCTGTTTGCTGGTCTTTGACTTCCTGGATTACTCAGATGGTATTTGATGCGAAAGGTTTTGGTGTATTATTTGATAGGGATGCGATTGCACTAACAATTTTAGTCATTCCCGAATTTATCTTTTACAGGACTTTTTACGGCAAAGAAAAATCTATTGAATCCGAAATGGAAAAACAATAGTTGCCGTTTGATTTTTTTGTTCTCTGTTCTTCGGTAAAGGTTCGAACCTCCATTTTTTCAAAGATTGAATAGCTACCTGTTCAAATCTCGCATCAGCTTTTACTAATGTAAAAATTTGTCCCACGGTTCCATCAGGTAAAATCATAAATCTTAATTTTACATCAGCATCCTTATTTACCCCAGTCGGATATTCAGGTATGATATAACTGTAAATTTTTCTTATATTTTGACCACCGAAATCGAGGTCAAAACCGTCATTGCTATTTCCCGGTCCTATTTGATTTTCTCCGTCTGTCTGAACAAATGGATTTGCTTCGTTTGTTGCTTCCTCTTTCTCTTTTGTTATTTTTTCGGGTTCAACTTTGATGTTATCATCATCAAGATTTTTTACAACAGGAACATCAATTTTATTTTCATCTTTTTTAACTTCCTTATCTTTCTCAGTCATTTCAATTGGTTTTATTTCATCTGTCATCTTTTGTTTGTTGGATGAACTCATTGAACCTAAATCCACAAATCCGATTGTAACAAAATCGTCAAAATCACGTTCTATATGGAACGTAATTCCAAGAAAAAGGAACATAAACACTATGTGAAGGAATAGCGAAATAAAAAAAGATAATTTATCCGTTTTCATTAGAATGGTTCCTTTTCTGTTTCTATTGTAAATTTATTTATTCCAATGCCCTTTGCGGCATCAATTACTTTAATCACTAAATCAATATCAACAGTTTTATCTGCCCTAATAATTAAATTAGGGTCTTCATTTTCAGTGAGTATTAAACTTAATTCTCCAGCTAAAGTTTCAACTGTTACCATTTTTGGTCCGAGATACACTTCTTGATTTTCAGTTATAGCAACCACAAATCTGGAAGTAGTCACTTGCTCATCATTTTTAGAACCAGGTAATTTAACTTTTACACCTGTTTGAATTACAAACTGCGAAGTCAATAGAAAGAAGATTAGCAATAACAAGACAATATCAGTCAGCGAGGAGAAATTAAAAATACTAAGAGGTTTATTTTTTACTTCAAATTTCATTTTGCTCACCGTGAATTATAATTCCAATTCAATTTCATCTTCAATATCGTCTGGGGTTAATTTTTTTGTATCAGTTTTTATTTCTTCAATTGTATCTACAAGGTCATTTGAGATTGCTTCCATATCCATAACTAACTTTGTAATTTTTGCAGTAAGGAAATTATAGAATGTATAAGCTATTATACCAACTGCGAGTCCGAATGCAGTTGTAATAAGTGCTTCCCAGATACCGCCAGCAAGATCGCTCGGATTTGCACCACCTTTTAAATCTTCGATACGCATAAATGCACCAATCATACCTGTAACAGTTCCGAGAAATCCAAGCAGGGGAGCCACTCCAGAAATTGTAGCAAGTAATGATAGTCCTTTCTCCAGTCTTGTAATTTCTTGACGTCCTGCATTTTCAAGTGCCTCTTTTACTCTTTCTCTGCCAAGGTGATATTTCTTTAATGATTTTTTAATAATGTTTGTTATAGGAGATTTCTTTTCTAAACAATAACTATGTGCGCCGGATATATCACCGTGTTTTAGGAATCCTCTGATTTTAACAATCAGTGCAGGAATGTTTACCTTAGCTTTTCGGACTACAATATATTTATCAACAATGATTGCCACTGCAATAATTGAAGTAAGTAATATAGGTAGCATTAACCAACCACCTTTACTTAGTATTGAGAGCAAGTTGTTTACAGTTTCCATAAAATAATTTTCCTTTAATTTAAATATTTATCAATTATATTTTTTTTGTGTAGTCTTCAGCTTCCTGACGAGATGAAAAATTTCCAATTCGAACTTTATAAAGAACACCTCCTTGCGAAGACTGAGATGAAAGTATATAAGCATCGTGTCCTTTTGAGTTTAATCCTCTAAAAAGTTTTTCTGCATTTGTTTTCGATTTATATGCTCCAACTTGAATTGTGTAGTAACCGTTTTCGAATAAAACCAATTTGTCATCAATGGTGTACGAATAATCAGTTCCTGTTTTTGTAATAGTGCTAGTTTTTATTGGTTCTTTTTTCTCTGGGATATTAGAAAATTCGTTTATAGTCTCATCAATATTGGTCTGAGAAATATCAGGTGTTAGTTGCTGAATAGTCTCTGCTGTGTCAATTAAATTTACAGGAGTTTTAGTATGTGTTATTTCTGTGTCTGTTGTTTTTTTTGCATCTCTAATACCTAAAAATGTTTCAAATTTATATCTGTATCTGTCGGGGATTACGTAAAAATATAATAATAATCCTATTGCAATAGCACCCAAAGCAATTAAAGTATATTTTAATGTTTTAGAAATGTGTTTTTCATCCTCATAAAGTTCTTCTTCGAATATTTTTTTTTCATCCGCTTCTTTTTCTTCACCAAAAACAAATGTTTCTTTATCGTCTATTTTTTCGTCATTAATAGTTTTCTTTACGACTTTTGGTTCATCAAAAATTAATGGTCTTTCATATTTACTTTTTATTACAGTCTTATCAGGTTCTTTTTCTTCGGGTTTTTCAACATTAGATTCGTCATCAAGTAATTCATCGTTGGCAAAAATAGAATCAAGGTTTAACTCCTCTTCGATTTTATCAAGGTCTTTGGTAATAATTTCATCCGGAGTTAATTTGCTGTAATCTTTTTCAATGTCGAAATTTTTGAGTACTTGAGAACCTCGCAACAGTTCAATAGTTTTTCTTTCAATATTATTTAGAAAAATTTTAAATTTTGAATCATCATCTATTTCTATAGAAAAATTTTCATCGAGAGATATTGCAGGTTTAGTAACACCAACCTCGAAAAATTTATCATCCAATTCTTGAAGTTCTTCATTTTTGGTTATATCAATTAAAATGAAGTTTGGTTTTAGATCAACATTCAACTCAAAAGGAACTGGTGAAAAGATTATCTTTTCCTTGTCATCTTTGTCGTAGTATTTTATTCCTTCGGTTCCCTTTATTTTAATAACTTTTTGTTGAAGTTGAAAGACTCCAATTTCAGGAATGTTAATTGCTTCATTGGGTCTTAGATATTCAGAGATTTTTGAAATGAAAATTTTGAAAGCTAAATTGCGTTGAGATTCTTCGACCTCAAGTAATTTTGCAATTTTTTGGATAAGTAATTCTTTGTTCATTTTTTACTCCTAAATTTTAAGGAGAATAATTAATTACCAATAATATGAGAAACCAAGTATTGCATCAATTGGTTTTTCTTTATAATTCTTATAGATATAATTTTTTTTATTTAATAAATTTTCTAAATTCAATGTTATTGTAAAATTATCCGAGAGCTTATAACCAAATTCAAGTGCAAGATTAAAATACATTGGTAACTTAACAGTATTTTGAATGTCTGTATAAGTCCCAATAGAAACGTGAGATTTTATTCTTGCGTTCAGTCCAAAATCGAAATAGTAACCGTAACTTGTCTGATTCCAAAAGAAAGGATTATATGGTATATAGTTTCCGTCATCTTCCTTTGTTAACTGAAGTTCAGATTCGCTATAAAGGACGCCATTCGGTCCAAGGTGGAATAGCAAGTTTAAGAACCCAGCGACTTTAGTAACTTGTTCAGATATATTTATGTCGAAAACTCCTTGTGTCGTTGTATCCTGAAAGAATGGAAAGTTGCTTGCTCTTAATAATTGCGCACCACCAACTATTTCAAAATATGTATCATATTGAAATTTTATTGCTGCTTTGAGATTAATTTTATTTTTAACAAATACATTATCC
>JAFGID010000009.1 GCA_016929735.1 Ignavibacteriales bacterium
AGGTTTTAGCTCGGCAACTGCTTTACCAGCTTTCACAATCACGAGAGTTTCTCCAGCTTCTACGCGATGAAGAAATGCTGGTAAATTTCGTTTCATCTCATCAATACTAATTTGAGTCATAAAGTAATCCTTAAGTATTGTGATTTAATATTTTTGCCTTTACACCAGAAAACATATTGGTTCTTAATTCAAACGAATATCTGGATTAAGCGATTTTTCTATTTCTTTTTCAATTTAATATTTATTGCATAAAAATGCAAGCACATTTTCTTCAAAGCGCCAACTTTATTCAAAATCAATCGCCTAAATGGTAATATCTCCAAACCGCACTGCTGTTACAGGTCGATCGGTCTTATCTTCATCGAAAGATTAAGAAATTGGGTATGAATTAATGAACCTCTATTTGAATTCCAGCGGCGAATTCAAGTTAAGCAGCAACTAAAACCTGTTCTACCTCTTCGGGGAGCTCAATAAAAATAAAATGGTTTTCGTGATAAAGATAATCTTCACCACTCTCATCGATTACCCGAACAAAATCATCCTGCCTTGCTTGCTCATCTGGAATAATTTCATAAAACTTTCTCTGAATCAGAGATGCTTCATATCCCTTGTTGTTTATGCATAATGCAAATTGTTTCTTCATAATTTTTTCCTAATCTAAATATCGTTTAATTTTAATATCTTTTCGCCCGATACCATGCGCTTCGTACCAATGAAGTTCAACTCGCCGAATTCTACCATTGGGTAGCTCCACATTAGCGATGCCTTTGAGTTTTCTCCATCGACCCTTTCCATAAACCTTTTGCAAATAAGCCAGGTCACGAATTTGAGAACCCACTGCGATGATTTCAATATCTAAGATACTCCCAAGGATTTCAAAATCTATATTCATGATCTTCATACCAATCCGAAACAGGTTCTACAACCAACCGCTTATTATTAATGTTCATTGCAGTGAATAACGCTTTTTATAAATTAAAAAATAAAATATCAAAAAGTCAAGCAATTTTTTATTTACATCAAAAGATAAAAAAATTGAATATTCATTTAAAAAAACCACACCATTCCGAGGGACAGGATTAAGATGTGGAAGAATGCTAAAGCACTCCAACAAATTTTTAATAGTTGATCGCATTTATGATACTTCCATCTCTTAGCCTCGATGTTTCAACAACATTGAAAAATATTTTTGTTGACTTTTTTGTCTGAATACATTATAATTAATACAAAGCACTTTTCAAAATTAGAATAAAAATAGCCAGGAATTGAATTATTAAAATGTTGAGGTCTGTCATGACAGTGGAATTAACTCTCAAAATTGAGGAAAATCTTGTTAAGCAGGCATCAAGGTTTTCAAACAAAACTGGAATACCCATTTCCAAGTTGGTTGCTGATTATTTTGCGCAACTCGATCTTGATTCTGCCAAAAAAGAATCGGAATTGACCCCTGTGGTACGGTCAATCTTAGGATCATTGAGAGGATCAAAAGTTACTGAACAGGATTATCGAAACTATCTTGAGGAAAAGTATTTATGAAAATCCTTGTCGATACGAATGTGGTACTCGATGTGATGTTGGATAGAGAGCCGTTTTCTCTGCCTGCGGCAATATTGTTATCAAAAGTCGAATCTAAAAAATTAGTTGGATTTCTTGGAGCAACTACCATCACAACGATTTATTACATCGCTCGCAAAACAGTCGGTTCCGAACAGGCAAGGACAGAAATTGACAAGCTGTTCAAGCTTTTTGAGGTTGCTCCTATTGACAAACCAATTTTAGAATCTGCCGTGAAATCTGAAATTTCAGATTTTGAGGATGCGGTTTTACATGAAGCAGGCAAAAATGTTGAGGTTGATGCAATTGTAACCCGAAATCCAAAGGATTTCAAAAAGGGAACTTTGCCTGTTTATTCGTCCGAAGAACTGTTAAAGCTGTTGGAAAAAGAAGACAGCGATATTACAAGTTGGAATTAGAATTGTTTAAAATTCATCGCAACCTTCCCGCTCCGAGGGACGGAGCAAAGCGGCGAGGTTGTTTATACCCTACGGATCAGGGGCACTTCGTTTCAGACGTGGGAGTTTAAAGATTGCATCTATCGAGTCAAAGTTGGGGAATTGGGGACTGATCGGGTGAAGGTTATTAGGGATTTAAGACCTGGGAAGGTGGCTGATGGGGCTGGTATTATTGAGGTTGAATTGTAAATTGTTTCTTTCACATTGTTCCGTTCCAGGGGAAGTGGATGAGCTAAAACTCCCGATTCAATGAAAATTTACATACTCCTTCAAAAAACTCCTTTTTATTGAATATAACTTTTCTGCTTTCTGAGCAATTCGGGATTAAATCTGATTTGAAATTCATTTCTTCATCATCACAAATCCTAAGCCAAATATCGTCTTTATCTTGATAATGACCTTTATTTTTTTCCCCATTTTCCACTGTATAATAAAAATAAAAATAATTCAAATTTGTTTTTATAGGAATTTCTTTAGATTTATACTCTTCAATGTAACGCCAACCACGAATAATCCAATCTTCGTCTAAATTAAAATAGCAAATTGCAGCTTTGAAATTAAAAGGTTTAATATTTTGTATGATAAGTTTTTTAGTTGTATTTTCAATGGATGATTTTTTGTTTGGATTGTTATTATTCAAAGACATTAAAAATATTATTATCATTATTATTAAGACAACTGAAATAATTGCTATTATTGAGTTCCTTATATCTTTTTTCCTAATTAATTTTTCTCTCCTATTTTTGCCTCTTTCTATTGCTTTTGCTATTCGATTATCAAAGGAATCCATAGGGTATAATAATCGACATTGTATTAGATATAATTCAGATTTTAATTTGTTTATTTTTGAATCAAGGTCTTTAAGAGCGCTTATAAAGTTATAATTCAATTCCTCGCCGTATGTACAAGCCCGCTCTATTTCTTCTTCTCCAGATTTTAAGCGCTTCTCACCTTTGTATAAAATTGCTTCGAGTTGCTTCTCTGAATACACTGACAAATCCGATGTAATGATATTATTTATGTTGTAAATAAGTTTATATATATCGCCTGCAGCTAAATCACCGCCAACCACGTTTTTACTTTGAAATGTTTTCTTTGTCATATTTTGATACTCTCTTTATTTTTGTCTTTATTATGTTTCCTCCTGCCATATCACCATTTACAATATTTCCCATTTGATAAACAATTTGTTCTCTTTTTCTTTTTGATCTATTGAATATCTTTTTGATGATCCATCTGATTAAGACTAAACCGAAACCTGAAAACGCTGCAATTAGAATTTTTATGATCAGATTGTTGTCATCCATAATAGCGTGTTCCTTAAATAAGATTTAAATTATAGATTTATCATAAAACAAACGTATCCGCTCAACAAGATATGGTAAATACATCACTTTTTTATTGCAAGGTAAAGAAAATTTTATCGCAGAATAATTTATAGCAGAATAATTCTGCTATAAATTATTCTGCTAAAATTAAAA
>JAFGID010000131.1 GCA_016929735.1 Ignavibacteriales bacterium
CCCGATTTAGGAATTTCCCACAAAAAGTCATTTATTTTGTTTAATTCAACAATCCCTATTTTCATATACAAATCTTAAAAACATTTGTGAAAATAATAAAATAATTTCAACTCTAACGGTTTTCGCCGTTTTAATTCAATTAATTTCTTCAAGTATCAAAAATTATTTTTGTCTTATATTTTTTATCAACTTCTTCAATTTTCAATAGATGATAAGTTACTGCTTTTATCTCTTGTTCAATCGAATGAATATCAGGATTAAATTTAATATATCTCAATTTTGTCATCAATTCAAAGCCATCGTGTACTTGAACAATAAAAATATCTGCTACTTCGACTAATACTTTTTTCTTTGTTGCAATATTAAAATTTATTTCACTTAAAAATTCAATTAACAAATCCTCAATTGTTTGCCTTGTGATTTTATAATGTTCGAAAAAGGTATTATTATCAGTCTGAAAATTGCCAAGAGAAATTTTGCATAATGCTTCAGCAGAAGTTCTAAATAAATCTTCAAAAGTATCTGCCGAAACTTCTATTCCAATATCTGCAGTATGTTCAAGTGATTTAACTATACCCATAAAAATATTGTTTTATTACTTACAAAAATAAAAAAACCTTGCAACAAAAATTATCACAAGGTTTATCTGAGTGAGCGCGGATGGGCTCGAACCATCGACCCCCTGCTTAAAAGGCAGATGCTCTACCACTGAGCTACGCGCCCGCCAATTTTATTAGAACAATAAAGAAATATTTTAAAATAAGATTACAATTGTAACAATTCTTATTATAATTTACAAATATTTATGCTATTTTTTAAGTAGTTTTTTCTTAATGTATTCAAAATATTCAGTCGAAATTGATGTTTGACGGAAAATATCAATTATATCATCTTTTGATATCTCCTTAAAATCTTTTTCTAATGGTGTTATGAAAACACCTCCAAAATCAACTGCTGCAGGACTAAGCAAAATATTTTTCACCCCTTTTGCAAAATATTGTTCTGGACGATGTTTTGCTCTTGGAAAAATTACAACACGCCATTTCTCATCGACGTAATTAGAAATTACATTCAACAAAGGTTCTTCATCTGAATTAGATATTTTTTTATAAATTTTAAAAAATTTATTAAAATAGTTTTTAATGAAATCTTTTTTATTCGATTCGATTGATATAAATTTTCTAAGATATTTATCCACAGCATAAACTGTGTTGCCATTTTCGGATACTAATTTCTCGCCATACATTTCAATAACATTCGGATATTCGTAATCAATGGGCATGAAATTCTTAATACCTGCCTGATAATGGAAGTGATCGGGTGCAGAAGCTCCACATTTCGGTCCATTGTAAAAGACAACGTAGTATTTACCTAAATCCTTGCTTATATCGAGTAGTCCTTCGAAATTTGGCTCAATTGCTTGAGGAATATGGTCAATTTTTGGTAATGTAAAATGCTCAGGGAAAATAGGATAAGGATTCACTAAAATTATTAAATCACGATAATATAAGATTCCTTTTTGTTCGTCTGGCAGATTATTAATACACAAAAAACATTTTCTGCTTTCTATTGACTTTTTATCTACCTTTGCAGAGGATGAAATTATTCTACCTGGATTATATTGAACTTTTATTTGAAATCCATCAAATTCAAAAACCTTTACTTGAACTTTTTCGAGACTTTTATATCCTTCTTTAGGCAGTTTCCATATTTTTCTTTGTTGTGCAAGCAACGCTTTGGTTTTATCCGCAATGGTTTCGCCTTGAAGAAAAGGTTTTAATTTCTCGTCGCTAATAATTTTCTGATTAAGCATAATTATTTCTTTTTCATTTTATTCTTTTTTATTCTTGCCAACAATTCGTGAGTTCTTATCCTGTCCTTATACAAATTGTGATTATTGATTTTGTCAATAGGTAAAGCAGCGTCAGTATTCCCCTCCCATCTTCTGCACATATAAATTGGCTCATAAATTCTACCGATTTGATAATCGCGAGAGAGTGCTAATCCGACAGCATAATCTTCACCATAACTCACGTTAGGAATCTTCAATTTTCTTAATAAAGGAGTGTAGAATGCTCTTGGTGCTCCTAATCCATTAATTCTTAACGCGTTGTTTCTACCATTGTCCCAAGTCCATTCTTTATGGTCAATTATTCCTGGTGGAATTTCTTGAAGATCAAAATTTGTCATTTGATATGAACCGATTACCATTGCACATTTTTCCTCTTTAAACTTGTCAACAATTTTTTGAATAGTATTGTCATCTTTATATAGATCGTCGCTATCTAATTGACATGAAAATTTCCCACATTTCGGATGATGAACTGCTTCATTCCAGCAGCCGCCAATTCCCAAATCTTTTCGCTTAGGAATAATATGAATAATTCTTTGGTCTTGTTTTGCAAAAGATTTTACAATGTCCGTCGTCCCATCATCTGAATAATTGTCAACAATGAACAAATTAAATTTAAAATTAGTTTTTTGTTTTAATACTGATTGAATAGCATCTGAAATTGTCTTTGCTCTATTTTTAATAGGTATAACAACGGAGGCTTCGCATTCAAAATTTTCTTCATCCAAATTTATTTCATTAAATTTAGGCTCAAGATATCCACCAACTTCTTTCAAATGTTCAGTGCAAGCTTTTTCCATTTCAACTTGTACCTCGCGGTTTCTCGGGTCAACATAATCAAACTGCTTTTCCCCGGATTTTCTTACATCTGCTTCAACCGTTGAATATAAAAATTCTTGAACACGCGCTAATCTGAAGAATTGTGAGATTTTTAATCTTAAACTGTAGAATCCCGCAAATTTATAATCATTGATACCCGATTTCATTACTTTCTTTAATGCTTTCTTGTTAAATAAAACCAAATGTCCAAACTCAAAATCATTTCTTAGACTACCGACTTGATAATCAATTACTGGGTGAGCAGAACGAACATTCTCTTTAATTTCATAGTAATCAGAATATACTATTCCCGCGTCGGTATCGTTAGCAACATTTAGCATCCTTTCTAATCCAAATTGACCAATTTCAATTAATGTATCTTTCATTATAAAAAGACAATAAGCAGTTTTACAATTATCTGCAATTAATTTCATTGTATTACTACTAAAAAAATTATCAACAGGCAGGTTAGTACAACCTTTAATCGTCTTGTCCAAACTCGATTCTGTTAGAAGAAAAACCTTACTGATTAGTTTTGTCTTTTTCAAATTCTTAATAGTTTTTTCGGTATGTTCCAAACCATAATAAGGAATGAAGGCATTCATTTTGATTCCCATTGCCGCTCCGATTTTTAAAGATTAAATTTTATTGCAAATATAAGAAAAATATAGGATTTTTGATAAATAGTTAAGAAAAGAAATAACTCTAAAAATTTAATAGGATATGAAAAACGAGATTTAGCAATATGCAGATGAAGTAAAATACTTACTTTTTCTAATTTTTTTGAAAATTTATAAATAGATTTAAAAATTTATCGAATAATATTTTATATTTCTACCCCCACTCCTATCCATATCTGCCTTCCTGGTTCGGGCAAACTCCATTGATTAAAATAAATCTTGTCAAGAATGTTATTTAGTCTTATGTAGGTTTCAAATGAAAATTTCTTGTTTAAATTAAATTTGTAGGCAAGTCTGAAATTCCAAATTAAATATGCGCCCATTTCTTGAAATTTATCATATACAAATTGATATTCTTTACCTTTAAAAATTATTTCAGAATTAACATTAAGATTTTCAAATAGCATATAATCAATCAGCAATGAACCCAAGAAATTCGGTCTGTTATCTAATGTATCTTTATATTGACCTTCAGTATTTTTTGCGTAAGAATTTATAAATGTAAAATTGAAGTTGACATTCAAATTCTCTAAAACAGTTAGCGAAGAAGTCAATTCAATTCCATAAGTGCGAATTTCATCCTTGTTAATTCGCATTGATTTTCCACCTGCAATTTTTGTTTTAACTATGCCATCTTTCATATTAGTTAAGAAAACAGCAATATTTGTATTTCCCAAAGTATGTTTGTATTCGGCAGATATTTCTGTTGTAAAGGCATTTTCTGCTTTTAGGTCAGGATTAATCACAAACTTACCTAATGCTCCTGAATACGATTCACGCAGGGTTGGAAATCTAGTCTTTCTTCCGATATTGAATTTTGTTGTTAGAGAAGGTGAAAAAGAATATATAAAGGCAGAATAAATGCTGTAATCCGAAAATGGTTCTCTCTCAGGATGTGGACCGGTGCTTGGTGTGCTCATTCCATCATAACTACCACCAATAATTACAGAATAAGTCGGCTGCAAAAATTCATACTCTCCACCAATGCTGTAAAGATTCTGACTGTATTTATCTTCAATATAACCCGAGTCTAAAAAATCCTCTTTATGAATAGTTGTGTATCCACTGGTACTTAATTTCATAAGATGATTATTGTCAAAAAATTTAGTGAAAATAATTCTTCCATAGTAAATTTGGTCTCTATCTCTTTCAATATTATCAATATTTGAAAATGTTATATCATCGTACTGGTCAATTTGCATATTAAATTTTGTCCAAGCAAAAGAGTAAGTTAAAGACGATTTTTTGCTTTCTTCCAATTGTTGCACACCGTTTAAATTCAAATTTAATCTCTTCCATTCGGGATATTTCCAATAACGAATTTGTTCTACATCTGTTTCAGGCGGCACTCCTTTTTTAGAATCAATGTAGGATAAAGATAAACCGATATTTGAAAAATCGTTGATATTATAGGTAACTTTTCCATAAGTGTTAATTGATTTGCTGTGACTATTAATTCTTTTTTCTGATAGGTTAGCTGAATCAGAATAAGAGTCGGGTAGATTGTATCCATTTGAATTTTTATATGATGCAGAAATTAAATATGAAAATTTCTCATTACCATTTAACCAGTAGCCTGAATATCTTTGAAAATCATTTTGTCCGAATTGAGTAGAAATTTTTCCTTTATATTCTTCTCCGCTGTATTCCTTTGAATTGATGTTGATTACTCCTGCAGGAGTATTTGCTCCGTAAATCATGGAGGGGATACCCTTGGTAACAGACATTTCACCAATCGCTTCAGTTGGAATAAGACTTAAATCAATTCGGTTGTCCCAAGGTATATTGATTGGTGCACCATCAAAGAATAATGATATTTGTCTCTCTCCTGCACCTCGGATATAGTATAAGGTTTCTCCACGTGAGTTTGTTTGTGTCTTTACTGATGGGATGTATTTTGATAATTCATCAATACTCGTTGCATCAGATGTTTCAATATTTTTTGCGTTTATTTTTATTATTTGTTTTGGCTCCAGCACCAATCCACTTTTAATGGTGATTTCATCAAGAGTATACTTTAAAGTGTCCTGAGCAAAAATTGAAACACTGACAAAAAACAAACAAATAATTAATATTTTGGTTTTCATAGACAACTGAGGGTATAATACTTTTCACTTACTTTCTGATTGAATAATAAATTACTTAAAATTTAGTAATTTTCAATTGCAAAAATAATAAATTATTTTTATTTATAATTTATTGAATTAAATTTGTAAGTGTCTATGAAAAATTTTCATTATTCGACTATCGTATTTGATTTAGGGAATGTATTAATCAATTATGATTATACATTAACTGCAAATGCGGTTGAAAAAATCGAAAAAGGTTTTGGGCAAAAATTTATTGATTTTTTCAAGAATAATTTTAAGCTTATTAAAAGTTTGGAAAAAGGTGAAATTACTTCCACGCTTTTTTTGATCGAACTAGAAAAAGTTTTTGGGAATAAAATTAGTCGAGATGATTTATGTCAGTTTTATTCAGATGTTTTCTCTCCTAACGCAGAAATGATTTCTTTATTACCAGAATTAAAAAGTAAGTTTAAAATTGTTCTTATGTCAAATACTAATGAGATACATAAAAAATATAGTTGGGGAAAATATGATTTTGTTAAATATTTTGACAAAATGATACTGTCGCACGAAGTAAAATATGCCAAACCTGAAGAAGGAATTTACAAAGCGGTAATGGAATTTACGCAACACCCACCAAATGAACATTTTTATGTTGATGATTATCTGTCATTTATCGAGGCTGGTAAAAAAGTTGGATGGGATGCAGTGCAGTTTACCTGTTATGAGAAATTTTTTGAAGAATTGAAAATTAGAAATATATTATAACTTTAATAAAAATTTTGATGAGTAAAAATGGGAAAGAATAATAATAGTAATGATATTCTTAAACTTGCTGAGGCAAATTCCTTACCTTTTAAATATGGAATCAAAGAAACAGCTATTATTTTAGCAGCAGGTCATGGAAAAAGGATACGCTCACAACGTTCTAAGATGCTTCATAGAATATGGGAGAAACCGACAGTGCTAAGAGTATATGATGCTTGTCGGAATGCTATAAAAAAATTAAATATCGCAATTGTAGTGGGAATAAAAGCTGAGGATGTGATATCTTTTGTCAAACGCAGAGATAATACTTGTTATATTTATCAGGAGGAACAACGGGGCACAGGCCATGCCGTACAGGTGGCCCTCCAAAATTTAAATGGCAAAAAATATACCGGTAATGTTTATATCTTCCCAGGCGATATGGGGTTGATTGACGAACAAACGATAAAAATGTTTAGGAAATCTTTTATTAGTTCGGGTGCAGATATGATGGTTTTAACAGGTCGGTTTACGGGTGAAAGCTCTAAGAATACTTATGGAAGAATAATTAGAGTAAAAAGCAAAGATATTGAAGGTCGCTCATCAGGTAAGGATGTTAATAAGGTAATAGAAATTATTGAACATAAAGATATTCTCAATTTGCCAATTAATAAAATGTACGAAGTTACATTTAATAACAGAAAGTACCGTTATTCGAAAAAGGAATTAATAAATATTGATGAATTTAACTCGGGTGTTTATGCCTTTAAATTTGAGAAGCTTACTGAATTAATCAGTAAGTTAAAAAGCAATAATGTTCAAAAAGAGATTTATATCACGGATTTAATTAGTTTATTTAATAAAAAAGGTTATACTGTTCGGGGAATTAGCCCACACCACCAACATGTTTTAATGGGCTTCAACAATAAATCCGTGCTTGCCCAAATGGAATCAATCGCTCGCCAAATCGTATATGAAAAAATAAAAGATATTATTGAAATTGATGACCCGGAAGATTTTTTCATAGATGATGAAGTTGTTAAAGATATATTAAAAATGGATAAGAAAGGAAAGCCGCTTGATATTAAAATCGGCAAAGGGGTTTATATCGGAAAAGGAGTAAAATTAAACTACAATCTGAATCTGAAGAAAAATGTCTATGTTAACGGGAATGTAATTTTTGATAAAAACGTGACCGTGTGGGAAAATGTTCATTTGTCATGCTTCGAAAACCAAAAGTTAATGTTGAATGAAAATGTCGAAATCTTGTGGGGCAATATTATTAAAGGAAATATTATTATTGGTAAAAATTCCAGAATTGAATCAAGCGTTAATATGACGGGGAGTGATGAATATCCATTGAGAATTGGAGAAAATGTTACAATCAAAGGAACGAGTTATGTTTTCGGTTCAATCATTGACAATGGTGTTTTTATTGAGCATAGTGTTTTAATAAAAAAGAAAATTAGTAAATTGATTAAGAGAAATGGCGAAGTACAACGCATAAGGTTTTTCTTACCTATGCCAAGTGGTATTGATGCTATTGATAGTTTAGATTAAAAATTTTTAATAGGAATTCAAAATGAATATTGTTATTGCCGGTGCAGGTGAAGTGGGTTATCACTTAGTTAAGCAACTTTCGAATGAGGAA
>JAFGID010000132.1 GCA_016929735.1 Ignavibacteriales bacterium
GGTAATTTTATTCAAACAAAAAAAATGTTACTTTTAAAATAACAAATATTTCAATTCTTAAAGAATCTCAAAATTAAGAGAGTATTATTAGCTTGATGTTCTTGACATTTTATTATTTTGTAGGATATCGTAAACGCTAAATTCCACCGAAGTTTATTTGAATTTATCATATACCCAAATGAATATTTTAATTATACACCACCAACACCCCGCCTGTTTTCTGAATTATCGATCAAATTTGACATAGTAATTTTATTTTTTTTATAGTATCTATAATTTCACGTTACTTACCAATCCCTTTAGATTAGTTCCTTTTTCATCCTCTTGCTCTATTGTTTATTTCTTTTCATAAGGTTATAATGATATAGAAAATTTAATTTAAAATAAATATTTTTATAAAGAGAAGGGAGTAGATTAATCGGGAGGACAGGATGCATAAGAGGTTCACATACATTTGTTTTTGTACACATTTTTATATTTTAGATTATATCGATATTGAGTTATGTGCACAATGAAATGAGAATAACACGTTTCCCATAAAAGGAGGAAACCTGTTATCTCAAATTAAAATAATATGAACGAAAATAGTTTAATAATTATTTATTTTTTTTAGAAACAGAAAGAGATTATAACGTTGAATTATCTGCAGATGCCAGATTATCAAGATGTGCTTATTTATAATAGCTTACAGCTGGGAATCTAATTAAAAAATGTTAATTTTAAAATATCAATATTTTAAGTTATTAAGGTTTAATAAATGGAAAGAAGTATTATCAGCTTGATTCTATCAATTATCTTCTTTTTTGTCGGATGTAGTAAAAACATCGAAGATAAAATCATCGGCAGATGGAAAGCACTGAAGGGTAGCTCAACTTATGAGTTTCAAGAGAAAGGTAACGTTATTATGACGGAAACTGGTGGCGATGTATTTATTGGCCGTTATAAATTTGTCGATGACGAAAGAATAGAATTATCTTTTGAAAGGGCAAAAAGAACAATAATATTAAAAATCAGTTTTGATGGAGATTATCTTGTTTTGTTAGACGAAGCGGATAAATCATCCACAAGACATCTGAATGTCTCTGAAATGAAATATAACGCGATATATGATTTCAATGATGGTTTAGCAATGGTTGAACTTAAAAATAAATTTGGATTTATTGATGAAAAAGGAAAAGAAGTAATTAAAATTGTATATGATTATGCTGAAGATTTTTATGAAGGCGTTACAGTTGTTGAAAAAGATGGAGAATATTTTGTAATAGATACTAAGGGTGAAATTGTTGAGGAGCAGCCTTTAACTCAAAAAGAATTCGTTACAAATCAAAATCTGACAGCCGAAATAGCAATGCAATATTTGTATGGCAGTTACGATTCTCAAAATAAAAGTTCAAAATGGAATACCACAAAAAATAACCTCAATGACTATATTACACAATGGGCTAATGGGAATCTTGTATATTCAAGAATATTTTTACAAAAATCCATTTTTGAGAATGATGTTGAAAAATATATTTTAATAACAAATACAAATTATGATGATAATATTTGCCATGCCTGTGGAAATATTTTTGGTTCATTTATTTTCGAAAAGGAGAAGGAGGGGTGGTATCTTATTTCAAAAAATTATTACTTCACAGAGTTAGGCGCTTGGGGCGAGCCTCCGCAGTGTGAATTTATTAGTATCGGTGTAGGCAAAATTGGTCTTAATTTTATGACCGGTTATTCTGGGCAAGGTTATTATATTGAAACATCTTTAATCTATCCATTATACCAAAATAATTTCATAGAAGGGATAACAATTACAACCCATGAAGACAACGAAGGATTAGGCGAAAATTTATATAGTTACAACGCAAATTTTTCATTCGTAAAAGGGGATAACCCTGATTATTATGACCTTGTTGTCAAAGTTACAGGTACAAGATATGATTACGATAGCGATAGAATTATTTCTGCCAACGAAACGCAAAAATATAACTTTGTCAACGGAAAATATTTAAATAAAAAGGACATAGTTTTTTAACTCAAAAAAACGTACTATGTTTAATTTAAAAACTCAATTTACAATTTATGGAGGAAAAAATGAAAAAATTAGTTTTATTCATTGCCATTATTTTTGCGTTAGTGTTATCGCAAAGCAATTATTCACAAGACAAAGGCTTTGGACTTGGTTTTATGTTGGGCGATCCAACAGGTATCAGCGGAAAAGCTTGGATTAGTAATACTAACGCTATCGATTTTGGAGTTGGTTGGGCATTCATTGGTGGAGTACATGATAAGAATATGTTTTCTGTTCATGTTGACTATCTCATCCATTTTCTAGATGCCATTCAATCATCAGCAAGACTTCCGTTATACATTGGTATCGGTGGTCGAATAAAAGCTCACGAAGGGCATAGTACCAATATCGGGGTGAGAGGTTCTTTCGGTATCGAATGGTGGCCTGATGGAATACCACTTGATCTATTTTTAGAAATAGCTCCAATTTTAAAATTGGTTGAAGAAACAGGTTTTGATATTGATGGAGCTTTAGGTCTTAGGTATTTCTTTTAAATGATCTAATCTTCAGATTCTGCTAATATCATTTAATTTAAGATGACACCAACACAAGGTGTCATCTTTTTCAATTTTACCTTTCTATAAAGGATTATAATTTCCAATTAAATTTTTCTATCAAATATCAGAACAATTTATTATTTTTTACCATTGAAATTTTTGAATTATGTTGATTTTTAATTCGGTATTTAATCACTAATAAAATGAGGAAAAATGAAAAACACTGTAAAAAAATTTTTTTGTGGCTCGCTTCTGTTCTTCTTCTTTGTTGCTAATTCGTTTGGCAATGGAATAAGTCTAAACAGCGTTGGAGCGAGAGCCTTTGGTATGGGGGGAGCATTTATTGCTTATTCAATTGATGGAAGTGCAATCTATTGGAATCCTGCTGGTTTGTCTTTCCAAAAATCTTCAGTATACCTTTATGGTACTGATATTATTCCAATGGCTTCTTACAAATTTACTGCAATGGGCATTGATGCGAAAACAAAAACAAATCATTATCTCACCCCGGGAGTTTTTGCAAATTATAATTTAGGTAACATTTCTTTGGGGCTTGGTGTATATGTCCCTGCAGGCCTTGGTGCCGAGTGGGATGGTTCCGATTTAAAGGTCTTTTCTGGTGGCAATTCTTTAGAATGGGAATCTAAAATTGGTGTCATTAGTATTTCGCCAACTATCTCAGTTAAGGCGACAGAACAATTATCTTTTGGTATGGCGGTGAATATCTATTATGCGATGTTTGATTTAAGTAAACCAGCTGGGCCAGTTCAATTCACAGAAACTTCTGATGGACTTGGTTTTGGATTTACGTTTGGTAGTTTATTTAAGATAAGTGATGATATTAGTTTAGGCGCAACATTTAAAACAAAAGCCGAAGTAACAATGAAGGGTGATGCAACTTCGACTGTATTTTTTCCGGGACCTACAAAATCAGAATTTGAAAGAAAAGTTGCTTGGCCTATGTGGGTTGGTGGTGGCGTTGCCGTTAGACCAATGGATAATTTAGTACTTACTCTTGACGCACAATGGAGTCAATGGTCAAAAAGCGAGGATGTCTTAACAGCAAAATATACTGATCCAATTTGGAATACGGCAATGACAACTTCTGGTGGCGATAAAATGACGCTTCATTGGAAAGATTGCATGCAAATTCGCTTTGGTGCCGAATATTGGGTAAGCCCTGATTTTGCTGTAAGAGTTGGCTATTATTACGATCCGGCTCCGGCTCCAGACGAAACAGTAAATATATTATTCCCATCTTCGACAAACCACGTTCCTACTTTTGGTTTTACATATAAATCGGATAAATTCCACATTGACGTAGCAGGTGAATATTTGATTGGTGGAAAGAGAACAATAACACCAACTTTGCATAATATGCCCGGCGAACATCAATTGAATACACTTGCCTTCAGCATAGGTGTTGGATATCAATTAGATTAAAATATATTAACTTAACCCCGTTAAAACTTGGCGGGGTTTTTAATTTTAAATTTAAATTGTTTTTTTAATGCTTAATATTTATCTTTGCATACTTAAAAAATCAGAAAAGGTAAGAAATGCAAAAAGGAATTCATCCAACTTACAGGAAATGTGTTGTTTCATGTGTGTGTGGTAATAGTTTCGTTACACGTTCGACCGTACCCGAAATTAAACTGGAAATCTGTTCAGAGTGTCATCCGTTTTTTACTGGTAAACAAAAATTGGTTGACTCAACAGGTAGAGTTGAAAGGTTCAACAAGAGATACGGTAAGAAAAAAGAAACA
>JAFGID010000133.1 GCA_016929735.1 Ignavibacteriales bacterium
TCAAGCCAACCTAACATGATCAAGTTAAATTACCGAAAATGAGTACATTATTTTTAATACACAGTACTAGTTTTGTGAAGCCCTATATAATGAATTTTGGGCAATCATAGTTTATATATTTAATTATTTCTAATTTGTTTAATGTTTTTATTAAATATTACGTAAATGGCGCATTATTTAATGTGCTGATTCTACAAACAAAATGAGTTCCTTAATAAATTTTTCGGCAAATGCCCTTTTAAAACTACAGTATGTTTTTTGTGTTAAACTGCCTGTCAAAATATAATCCGCCCCAATGCATCCAAAACAAAGTGGTTCTGCCCAACAAGATTTACAGGTTTTATTCATAGATTTTCTTGCATCAATAACTTGATTTCTTACAAATAGATATTTATTATCCTTGATTTGAACATCTGAATTAACATTTCCAATGGAATAAGCATTGTTTCCAATAAACATGAAACAAGGATAGATATCTCCTGTTGTCGAAATTGAGATAGTCCCTCCGCCTGCTGGACAGTAACTTGTTGGTGATCGAGTTATGAGCACACGTAGCAATCGAGTTAAAAATGAAAATGTCAATGGACTCTTATTTGCAATCGTTCTAAAACAATATTTAATAGCACGAGTGTATACATTTTTTAAAACTTTTTCATCAAGAAAAAACGGTGATCCTTTATCCACTGAAACCCAAGGAATGTGAACTTCCCTTACTCCAAAAGTATTAAAAAAATATTCTAAAAGGTCCTCAATTAGAATATTTGAGTCATAGTGAAGTTTTGTATATGTGCACTCAATAGAGAATCGATTATTATTTTCTTTTAATGCACTCGTAAACTCAACAATCTTTTGCATAGTATTAATACCACGCAAAGTTTCGTGAATAATTGTGGGACCATCAATACTAACAGTGACTTTTATTGAATATTTATTGATAATGTCGAGAATAGAATCAGATAAATTAGTGCCATTGGTTACAACATAAAACATTGGCACTCTTTTATTAAGACGGGTACAAACATCTAGAATATATTCGCAAGCTTCAGAAATAATATTAGGAGCTAATAGAGGCTCACCTCCAAAATATTGGATCTTATTTATATGATTGAACTTATGAAAAATTAAATCGATAGCATTAACAAGAGTTTTATATGAAATTGTATCGATAGGATTTCCATAGCTACCTCCTTTAGCGTAACAATATTTACAATTTAAATTGCATTTATTAACAATATTAAGTGTAAGCCTATCTAATTCCTTATCATCTAAATTTTGGTTTTCAATTTCAAGATTTGAATCGATCTGTTGGAAAATTTCCTTTAATGGATTTGTTTCATGCAGCGATGGAAGGTCGAAGCTTCTTTGATTCTTCTTAAATAGAGAGATATTATATTTGCTGAAGATATATTGATTTCCCAAATATTAAATTTTTTCAGAGATAGGTCACTAACATCAAAGTTATTAACCATATTCAAAGCCTCTCTTTAATACTTGCAGAGAATTCGATTGCATTTTATCCAGTTATATTTACTTTTCTCCAACAAAGTAAAAACTATATAGTCATAAAATTTCAATTAATATTAAAAATTCTATTTTGTGATATTAATGCACTTTTTTCGCATATATTTCTCATCATTTTCGATAATATAGAGAGTTATTATTTTTCCTTATCATTGAAATAATTTATAAATTATTGATTTTAGATTTATCATGATTGAAATTTGCTATAGTCGCTAATATTTTAAATTATCACATATCTCCGAATATTTTACTATTCTTTTTTTATTTTGTTCAATAAATTAAGTGCTTTTTTTATTAAAAGAATATAACATTTAAAATATAAATTTGCTCCTATATGGTAAGCACTTTTATACAAGATTGAAGGCGTATTGATGTTTTTTGTTAGTTTTCAATGCGACTCATACCCCTTCAATCCCCCTTTCGGAACAACTAATTTAAAATTTTCAGGGGCAATCTTTACTTTCTTATCTTCAATAAAAATATATTCAGCACCGTTTTCTGAATGAACAGCTATATTTGCCAATTCAAAACTCTCTTTGATTTTCCCACAAAAATATCGCCACTCCTCATCAGAGAAATCTTTCAAAACGCCATGCACATACTGCGCTGCTACCAACCGATTTTCGGGATCGAAGAAGAGGAAATTACCACGGGAGGCGCCGCCGAGCATTTTGGTGCCGAGATAGGGTCGTTCGTTCAAACGCAAATTGCCTTTGTTGTCGAAATGGAGTCCACCGAAGAAGAAGTTACCGCCCATCAGCGATTCGCCTGCGTATTTGGTGGCGGAGCCGAGGATCATCACTTCTAAATCCTGGGTGCGGGAGTCGTTGACGGAGTTTGTCCAGTAGCGGTCGACGATGTCGCCCATAATGAAGACCTTTCCGCCTTTGGAGGCATAGCCGCAGAGTAAAATATTGATAGGGCTCATCAGGCGAACTGGCAAATTCCACTCGTTGCACCTGCTCCAATTGGGTTCGAATTTCTGGCTCAACCAATTGCAAATCATCGCCAGTGGTTGGCGAAAAACTTTCAAACAGCGCCCAGTCGGAATATTTCCAGACATCGGCAGTGAGGTGAAATTTGAGCGAAACAACGTCTGTATCTGTTGTCGCCAGGGGCGAGAGATTGAACTGTTCCAGGCAGTCACCTATTACTTCGCAGTAATAATTGATATTGCTTCTTGGCAATAATTTTATTATATTCCCACTTTATGAGAAACAGAGAGCTTATAAAAATCTTAGATTTAAAAAACTCGATAAATAAAATTTCTCATACTGAAAAATCAAACAAGGAAAAA
>JAFGID010000134.1 GCA_016929735.1 Ignavibacteriales bacterium
GAAATTTTTCCGTCTTATACTTTTTATAAACAACATTCTTTATTACAGATTCGCTATAAAGTAATTTTTCGTATATTGCTGTTGGTGCCATATCACCAACCCTAATACCTGCCATACTTGCTAATGATGCAAGTGAAGAAAATGTCCCTGATTTATTTCCATACTCAGGTAATATATTAATAGAACAATCGTAATATGGTTCAATTAAAAAGTAAAGATATCCGGCGATAAAAAGTGAAGCGATAAAATTAATTATTACAATTTTCCATTTGTTTTTTAATAATATATGTATATAAGGAATAATCTTTAAAAGAAACTCTTTCAATCCATCTTTTTTTTCATTATTAGAACTTTTTAAATCATCCATAGCAATATTCCTTACAGTTAATTTACAGTTGTTTTGCTAAGACAAGCACAGTGAGTGCCGTAACAATATAAGTAAGTATATCCCTCAATGTACCTGTCCAATCAGTTTTTTCGGTTTCTGGTTCTGGGGGTGGTACTTTTCTCACCCAAATCATTGCTCCATCATATACGCTTGGGTTCGTTGTAAAAATTCCAAAGTTCACTCTTCGCGATTCACCATTTGATTGACGGCAGACTGCATAATCAGCATCGTTTGTTAAGCCACCGGCTTTGTTAATGTAATCTTTTACTGATTCTCCATCTACAAATTTGAATAATCCCGGATTATTTACTTCGCCAGAAACTAAAACGGTATTTGGCTTTTTAGGAATGAATATGCTATCTCCATCAAATAAATTTATATTTTCATCGTCGTCGTCATCGTAAAATAATTTCTCAAGATTTATTATCACCCTTTTATTATCTCTTACAAAAAATGAACCGAATAAAAATGCTTCTGAAGTGGGTCCCCCGGCGGTTTTAATTAAATCTGCAACTGATTCGTTTTTACTTTTAAGAACATATGTACCTGGATATTCAATCTCGCCCAAGATTTTAACAGACCTTTGCTCCTCGTAATTCGGATTTTTCTTAACAACAACAACATCCTTATGTTTAAGCAAATAAAATGATTTATTATCAAAATTATATTCATTGATATTTCCTGATATATCCGGAATTGATAAGTTAAACTCCTCACTTAATCTATCACCCGGATAACCTTCTATATCTATATGGTGAATTCTTACTTCAGTCCTTAACGCTCTCTCATTATATCCACCAGCTCTTATAATCAGATCTAGAGGTGTCATATTTGTATCAAGAGGATATCTACCGGGATTATTAACTTCCCCTTCAATTCTAACCCATTTCTCTAAAATTTCTGTAGCATCTAATTTATAAATATGTATTTTATCGCCCGGCTCCAAATCCATGTTATTTCTCTCATCCAAAATATCTTTTAAATCAAATGGTATTACTCGAGTTGTAATTGCATCTTTATTTAACCGAACCACATCTCCTCTTACGGTGAATGCTTTCCCCCTAAATACAGGGTCTTGCAGTCCTCCCGCCTTGAATATCATATCATAAAGTGTCAGACTATCAGCATAAAGAGTAGCAAATGGAGTTTTTACATAACCATCGATTGATACATACAATATGTCTTTTAAATCATAAATCGAATAAATTCTAACAGAATCTCTTGATTGTAACTTGATATCATGATACCTATCCCCTCGTAATGTTAACTCTAAATCAACAGAATAAAATTCACGAGTATAATCTTCATTTGTTCGAATAATATCTGCCTTTTTTAGATATACTTCCGGCAATAATCCATCAGCCATTTCAATTAAATTACTAAGATAAGGTGCCTTTTCTACATCATAAGTCCCGGGTCGGTAAACCGCTCCTTGAAGTGAAATATAGTTTTCAACTTCGTTTCTTATAGGAAATATTTTGATTATATCCCCATCTTTCAATGGAATATCAAATGATGGATCAGATAGAAGTCGAGATAAATCAACATCAAAAATTTTTCTATCAAAAGAGTATTGAGCTCTTTCTTCAAATGGAACTATTCGATTTATTTGTGCACGACCAGTAAAAGCGGTAGGCTTTAATCCACCTGAGAATTTAAGCAATTCTCTCAATCCCTCACCTACTTTTAGTTCATAAATTGCTGGTCTTAATATTTCTCCGTCTATTATAATTGTTGAAAGTCTTGGCGGTATGAATATCTTATCATTGTCACTTAATCTAACATCACTGATAGACTCCTTTCCTAACAAATAATCATATATATCAACTTCTGCAATTTTACGTTCATTTCGATATACTTTTATATCTCTCAATGAACCACTTGTAAGTGGACCACCAATGCTAAAAAGTGCATTAAATACTTCCGAATAACCATTAATATTATATCCACCCGGATTTTTCACTTCACCCAAAGCAAATATTCTAACTGGTTTCACTTTTGCTAATGTAGCATCTAAAAAAACGCGTGGAGGACTGGATATCAATCCTTCATAAAATCTAGCAAGGCTTAAAGTCAATCTTTCTTGCAGTTGTGAATAAGGACCAGAAACAAAGATTTGTCCAGCTTCCGGGATAAAAACTCTACCCAATTCATCAACCGTCAGCTCATAGGAAAATTCTACATCACCCCACATATAAATTCTAATTACATCATTTGGACCGACAAGATAATTCGGATCAATAGGACCTATTGCCGATGGTTCAAATGCTTGTGGAACACTCAGAAAAATATTATAACCAAAATATGGAAGATTACTAATATCATCTATTAATTCTTTTTTTAATTTTTCAAGATTTTCTACTTCAGTTATTTTATTTGATTTACTGGTGTCTATTGGTATCTCAATCCTTACTGAGGGTTGATTATCTTCAGTCACATTTGTAATCACTTCTGTACTTTTTTTCTTATTTTTCATAACATAGTCAACAATAAACTGGTCATAATCTATCCCGTATTGTTTAGCATATTTCCGAGCATCATCTACGGTCATATTCATTTTTCTCAATTCGTCTTCTATTTCTGTTTCAGTATATAACTGCTTGGATTTTAATTGTTGTGTAACCTTTTGATCGATTTGACCATAATTAGTACCTACACATGCGAAAAGTAAAGCGAGTAATATAAAAAATTTCTTCATTGATTTTCCGATCTAATTCCATAATAAATTTATGTTTTATGAATCTTTTTATTGTAAATTCCATTTTTATTCATCGCGTTTCGTGTATCTAAAATTAAAGAAGAATTATTTGAAATAAACCGATAATTATAACTTGAATGGTCCGTACTAATAACAACTAAATCATATTTCTTTAAATTTTCTTTTGTCAATGGTATTGATTTCATATTATATTTATACATTCGAGTCTTGGGTAGCACATCAATAAAAGGATCGTTATAATCAACTTTTGCCCCGAGTTTTATAAATAATTCAATCAATTTCAATGTTGGAGATTCTCTTAAATCATCAACATCTTTTTTATATGCTGCACCAAGTATCAATACTTTCGCATCTTTTAAAGTTTTATTATTTTTATTCAGGACTAATACAGCATTATCAACTACATAATATGGCATAAAAGTATTTACTTCGCCTGCAAGTTCAATAAAACGTGTACTAATATCATACTCTCTAGCTTTCCAAGTCAAGTAAAAAGGATCTATGGGTATACAATGTCCACCCAACCCCGGACCTGGATAAAAAGCTTTATATCCAAATGGTTTTGTTGAAGCAGCATCAATTACTTCCCATATATCAATATTCATCTTATCAAAAACCATTTTAAGTTCATTTACCAATGCAATGTTAACAGAACGAAAAATATTTTCAAGTAATTTTGTCGCTTCTGCTGCACGGGTTGATGATACAGGAACTGTTTTAACAATTACTTTATCATAAAGTGCTTGAGCAAGTTTCAAACAATTTTTAGTATAACCACCAACCACCTTTGGTATTTTTGCAGTTGTGAACTCTGGATTATTAGGATCCTCTCGTTCAGGTGAAAATGCTAAATAAAAATCTTTGCCCACTATATACTTACCGTTTCTTTTTGCATTTTCAAAAATAGGCAATAATACTTCATCGGTAGTTCCTGGATATGTTGTTGACTCTAATGTTATTAGCTGCCCTTTCTTCATGTGTTTAGCAATAACTTTTGCAGTATCTTCCACAAAAGATAAATCAGGTTCACGATTTTTATTTAATGGTGTCGGAACACAAATAATCACTACATCAACCTGTTTGATAAGCGAAAAATCAGCCGTAGGTTGCAAATTTTTACTTGATATTACTTTTTTAATTGAATTCGAGGGAATATGTTTAATGTAACTTTTTCCTTTAAGTAAATTGATTACTTTTGAATTATCAACATCAAAACCGATAACTTTGTAACCTTTGAGTGCAAATTCAATTCCTAAAGGTAATCCGACATAACCCAAACCGATTATTCCGATTTTTGCAGTTTTGTTTTCAATTTTCTTTAATAGTTCCAATTTTTCTCCAAAATAATTAAAATTTAATCTGTAAATTTAATTGATATTGAACTTATAAACTAAATTTTTTTAAACTTTTTATTAATAGTAAATTAAAATACAAAATAATTGTTTTTTTTTGAATGCAAATAATTATCCCTAAAAAAATTTTCAGAAATTTTTAAGTATTATTTTTAATTGGTTTGATTATTAAAAATAACTTATTTTTGTATTTAATAAAATAATTTTATTAACTAATTGGATTTCTATATGTCTTTTAAAAGTTTTCAAATTAAAAAGGTTGAGACTAAAAAGGAGTTTAAAAAATTTATCGATTTTGCCTGGGAAATATATAAGGGCAATCCATATTGGGTACCACCAATGTTGATGGAAGTTAAACGAAGATTAAATAAAGATAAAAATCCATTTTTTAAACATGCTGAGATGGAAATGTTTATTGCGGTTAAAGAAAAAAAAATTGTCGGTCGAATTGCTGCTATTGTTAATCACCGTTATAATGAATTTCATCATGAAAAAACCGGTAATTTTGGAATGTTTGAATGCATAAACGATGTTGAAGTTGCAAAGGCACTATTTTCTGAAGCCGAAAAATGGCTGAAAGAAAAAGGGATGGACAAAGTATTAGGACCTGTAAATTTAAATATGAATGAAGAATGTGCTTTCCTTTTAGAAGGTTTTGATTCATCTCCTACCATTCTAATGCCATATACTCATAAATATTATATTGAATTATCTGAAAAATGCGGATACAAAAAATCAAAAGACCTTCATGCTTACTTAAAAGATAACGTTGGTGTGGAAAGTAGAATTTCAAAACTTGTTGAAAGAGTTAGGACAAACGAAAATGTCGTTATTAGAAAATTTAACAAAAAAAGATTTAATGAAGATGTCGCACTATTCAAAGAAATATATAATGCTGCTTGGGAACTTAATTGGGGCTTTGTACCTATGACTGAAGATGAAATTGATTATATGGTGAAAGATTTAAAACCGATTTATATACCCGATCTGTTTTTATTTGCCGAAGTAAATGGAGAACCCGTTGGACTCTCAATGACTTTGCCTGATATAAATTTTGTAATAAAAAAAATAAATGGTAAACTTTTACCATTTGGCTGGTTGAAATTTATATTATATCGTAGAAAGATGCCTGGAGTACGAGCAATAGTATTTGGATTGAAAAAAGATTATCGAAGAACAGGTATTAATGCAGTTCTCTACTATGAAACAGAACAAGCAGGTGTAAGACTTGGCTTTAAATGGTGTGAAATGTCATGGAACTTAGAAGATAATGAACTGATTAATCGCTTTGATGAAGCAGTGGGTGGAAAATTATATAAAAAGTATCGGCTTGTTGAAAGATATTTATAATAAAACCAACTGGAAATATTTTCATCTTATACAAGCATTGAAAACATAACTTATTCTTTTTTAGATAAAGCAAGTTATGTTTTTCTTTTTAATTTAGGATAAAATGTCAGAAAAAGATAATAAAATCATAAAAGATTTAACCGATAACGAATACAAATGGGGATTCGTTACTGATATTGAATCAGAATCCTTTCCAAAAGGTTTAGATGAAAATACTGTCCGATTACTCTCGCAAAAAAAAGGTGAACCGGAATGGATGACCGAATGGAGACTGAAGGCATTCCATGCTTGGTTGAAGATGAAAGAACCAAGATGGGCAAATTTAAAAATTCCCCCGTATGACTATCAAGATTTACGATATTATTCTGCTCCTGTAAAAAAAGAAAAATTAGAAAGTCTAAGCCAAGTTGATCCCGAACTGTTAAAGACATTCGAAAAATTGGGTGTTCCTATTCAAGAGCAAAAAAGATTAGCGGGAGTTGCCGTTGATGCGGTTTTTGATTCAGTTTCGGTTGCTACAACCTTTCGCGAATCGCTTGCGGAAAAGGGAATAATATTCTGTCCGATATCCGAAGCAATAAAAGAATATCCTGATTTGATAAAAAAGTATCTAGGTTCGGTTGTACCTTATAATGATAATTTTTATGCTACATTAAATTCTGCAGTTTTTAGTGATGGTTCATTTGTATATATTCCCAACGATGTTGAATGTCCGATGGAATTATCAACTTACTTTAGAATTAATGCACAAGAGACCGGTCAGTTTGAAAGGACATTAATCATTGCCGAAGAAGGAAGTTATGTCAGTTACCTCGAAGGATGTACGGCACCGATTCGTGATGAAAATCAGTTACATGCTGCGGTAGTCGAATTAATAGCTCTTGATAATGCTGAAATAAAATATTCAACGGTGCAGAATTGGTATCCCGGCGATAAGGAAGGCAAAGGTGGTATTTATAATTTTGTAACCAAGCGTGGCATCTGCAAAGGGAAAAATTCAAAAATCTCTTGGTCACAGGTTGAAACTGGCTCAGCAATTACATGGAAATATCCTGCTTGTATCTTGAAAGGTGAAAATTCTGTGGGTGAATTTTATTCAGTTGCTATTACAAATAATTTTCAACAAGCGGACACAGGTACGAAGATGATTCATCTCGGAAAGAATTCAAAAAGTACAATTGTATCAAAAGGTATATCTGTGGGATATAGCAATAATTCTTATCGTGGTTTAGTTAAAGTTCATAAGAATGCTGATAATGCTCGAAATTTTTCTCAATGTGATTCGATGTTAATCGGTGACAAATGCGGTGCTCATACTTTTCCGTATCTCGAAGTTGATAATAATACTGCCATTGTCGAACACGAAGCAACTACTTCGAAAGTAAGTGATGACCAGATTTTCTATTTAAACCAAAGAGGAATATCAACTGAAGATGCGGTTAATATGATTGTTAATGGCTTCTGTAAAGATGTATTTAACAAATTGCCGATGGAATTTGCAGCAGAAGCACAGAAGTTACTCTCAATTAGTTTGGAAGGGAGTGTTGGTTAGAAATAATGTTAAATTGTTTAATACCAAAGGCATGGCTACGCCATTGTTAAATTGATTAGTTGCCACGACTAAATAGTTAGTTGCCACTACTAAATAGTTAGTTGCCACGACTAAATAGTTAGTTGCCACGACCTTCAGGTCGTGGATATAGTTAAGAAAAATAATAATTTTTAATTTTATTATTCTATGTTAAAATTTATAATCATATTAGTATTTGCAAATCTTTCATTATTCTGTCAGGATAATTCTGAATTAAAAATAATAAATTTTTCAGATACCAATTTAGTTTTAAAATATTTTGAGTACGAATTATTTCCTCAACTAGTCCCAAATAAACCTGATATTTCTCAATGGATATATTCTTTAAATTTGATTGAGAGTGATACTTCTGATAAATTAATTGTGATTGCTTACAAGAACAATTCAATTTACTATATTAGAACACTCGCCGAAAAATCAGGTGGATTTAGATTAGAAAGATCAAGTAATAATAAGACTATATCGACTCCTCTTTATTTTGAGGATAATTATTACTGGTTCGATTTTGAAAATGACAAAATATATTTTTCACCTCGTGGCATTACAATAGCACAACCAAACATATCTATCTATTCTTATGAGGATAATTTATTAAATCAAACCTCATTTTATTTTGCCTGCTCAGAACCATCGGATTGGTGTTTGTACAGAAAGGAACATTATAAATATTTTGACAAAAGCACTCAAGTTCAATTTATTGAATATAAGTATTACAAAAAATTTGTTGAATCAGAAACAGATAAAATTGTGGAATTTGATATTTTCGGAAATAAAAAATAAAATTCATATAGAAATTTATTAGGTAATTTATTTATGCTAAAGATAAAAAATTTATACGCAACAGTTGAAGGAAAAGAAATTCTAAAAGGAATAAATTTAGAAATCCAAGAGGGCGAAGTTCACGCAATTATGGGACCAAATGGTTCGGGGAAAAGCACGCTTGCAAATGTACTTGCCGGACACAATAATTATAAAGTTACACAAGGTGAAATAATTTTTGAAGGTAAAAATATTTTTGATTTATCCGTAGAAGAAAGAGCAAAGGAAGGAATATTTCTGGCCTTTCAATACCCTGTTGAAATCCCCGGCGTTACGAATTATTCATTTCTCAAAACTGCCTTGAATGAGATTCGTAAACAAAATAATTTGGAAGAAATCGATTCGAAAGAATTTATGGATTTGTTAAATAAGAAAATGAAAATTCTCGATATGGATGATGTGTTTATTCAACGCTCGGTTAATCAGGGGTTCTCAGGTGGTGAGAAAAAACGGAATGAAATTTTACAACTTCTTATGCTTGAGCCAAAACTTGCCTTGCTTGATGAAACAGATTCAGGGCTTGATATTGATGCTCTTAAAATTGTTTCAAATGGTGTGAATGTTTTCAGAAATAAGAATAATGCTGTTCTTGCTGTAACGCATTATCAAAGATTATTGAATTACATAGTTCCTGATTTTGTTCATGTCCTATCGAAAGGAAGGATTATTAAGTCGGGTGGAAAAGAATTAGCGCTTGAATTGGAAGAGAAAGGATATGATTGGATTAAAGGATAAATTGTTTAATACAAAAGCGATGGCTACGCCATTGTTAAATTGTTGAATAGTTTTATGGATTTTAAAAAAGTTAAAGATTTTTATAGTAAGCAAATAGCTGAACTTAAGGTTACTGGAAATAGTTTCCTGATTGAAGAAATTAAAAATTCTTCTTTGAATGAATTTAATTCAGCAAGTTTTCCATCGACAAAAGATGAAGAGTGGAAATATACCGATATTACACCCCTGTTGCAGAAAGAATTTTTTATAGCCAAGAAAGTAAAAGATAAAATTAATATCGAAAAATTCATATTCAATAATTTCCCTCAGAATCTTATAGTTTTTATTGATGGAATATTTTCAGAAGAATATTCGAAATATGAACCAAGTAATTTTCAAATTAAAAATTTGACTTCGTTTACAAATGATGATATAACATTTTTACAAGATTATTTCGATATTTCAGGAAGTAAGAAAAATATTTTCACGATAATGAATGCAGCTTTTGCTGGTGAAGGATTTTTTATTTATGTTCCTGATAATACGAATGTCGAGTTGCCATTGCAAATTTTAAATATTAATGGTTATTCGAATAACGCACTTATCACACCGCGATATTTTATTTATGTAGGAAAAAACAGTTCGTTGAAAATTATTTCCAACAACAGACATTTTTCCGATAATTCATATTTTGTAAATAATTATTTTGATCTACGATTAGCTCGAAATTCTCATCTTGATTTTTATAATATTCTAAATGAAAATTCGTTCTCATATAATTTCACAAATATCCTAATGGAGCGTGAAAGTAATTTGAATCATTTTTCTATTTCATTAAATGGAAAATTTATCCGAAACGATTTAACTGCAGAATTGAATGATGAAAATATAGAGTGTAATTTGAACGGACTTTATCTATCCAAAAGTGATAATCTTGTAGATAATCATACTGAAGTAATTCATGCCAAACCAAACAGCAATAGTAATGAAATTTACAAAGGAATTTTGACTGATAAATCGCACGGTGTTTTCAATGGAAAAATTATAGTTGCACCCCAAGCCCAAAAAACAAACGCATTTCAGTCTAATAGAAATATTTTGCTCAGCAAGGATGCAAAAGTTGATACTAAACCGCAATTAGAAATTTTTGCCGATGATGTCAAATGCTCACACGGAGCAACTGTTGGATCACTTGATGAGAACTCAAAGTTTTATATAAAATCACGAGGAATACCGGAGGATATTGCGAACAAAATGTTACTTAAAGCATTTGCCTGTGAAATAATTGAAAAGATAGAAATAAAAGATATTCGTAAATATTTGACTTCTGAAATTTCTAATCTTTTAACAGAAAAGAAATCTTTAGATAATTAATTATGAATTTAATAAAATCCAAAATACCGAGAAAGAGAGAATTTAGAATAGATGAGATTCGAAACGATTTTCCCATTTTACAACGACTTGTAAATGGAAAGCCACTCGTATATCTCGACAACGCAGCAACTACGCAAAAACCCGATTTTGTAATTGAGGCAATAAAACATTATTACGACTTTGAAAATGCAAATATTCATAGAGGATTACACTTTCTAAGCGAAGTGGCAACTGAAGCATATGAAACTGCACGGCTTAAGGTAAAGGAATTTTTGAATGCTTTGAGTGCTTCTGAAATTATTTTCGTGCGTGGAACAACTGAGGCAATAAACCTAATTGCTTCAACTATGGAAAAATCAAAACGACTTAATCCCGGTGATGAAGTAATTATCACCAATATGGAACATCATGCTAACATTGTTCCTTGGCAATTAATCTGTGGTGAAGAAGGAATCAAGTTGCGAGTAATTCCTATTACAGATAGCGGAGAATTAATTCTTGATGATTTTGAGAATATGTTTAATGAAAAGACAAAACTTGTATCAGTTGTTCAGGTATCGAATACTCTTGGAACAATAAATCCAGTTGAAAAAATTATTTCTATAGCACACAAGCATAATGTCCCAGTTTTATTGGATGGAGCACAAGCAGTTTCTCATCAGAAGATTGATGTTCAAAAATTAGATTGTGATTTTTATTCATTCTCGGGACACAAACTTTACGGACCCACAGGTATAGGTGTTTTATACGGTAAAACTCATTTATTGGATTCACTCCCCCCTTATCAAGGTGGCGGTGATATGATTCGAACCGTTACTTTCGAAAAAACAACTTTCAATGATTTACCACATAAATTCGAAGCCGGGACCCCAAATATTGTCGGAGCTATCGGTTTAGCAATTGCAATTAATTATTTAAATGCCTTCGATTTACAAGATATAATACAACACGAAAATAAATTATTGGAATATGCAACTAAAGAATTATCAAAAATTGACGGATTAAAAATTATAGGAACAGCAAAAGATAAAGCACCTGTGATTTCGTTTGTTATTGACGGTATTCATCCTTATGATATTGGTACTTTGTTGAACAGTGATGGAATTGCAATTCGGACAGGGCATCATTGCACTCAACCGATTATGGATAGATTTAAAATTTCTGCAACTGCAAGAGCGTCATTTGCATTTTACAATACGCAACAAGAAATTGATATACTAATTAATTCATTGAATAAAACAATTGAAATTTTAAAATAAAATGAGGGAAAAATTATGAAACCAAAATTATTAAGCATTCTTCTGGTTATTGCAATTTTGTTTATAGGTTGTAACAACAAAGAAGAAACTGATGAAGAAAGATTAAGAAGAGAAATTGCAGAGTTGCAAGAGCAACTAAAAGAGAAAGAAAAAGAAATTGACATAAAAGAAAAAAAGAAATCGGATGTTGAAGACAAAATTGAAGATATGACAAAAAAGAAGGATGGCGAAAATGCTATGTATAATCCTGAATTTCTTATCTCGTCAAGCAAAGCAGGAAAAATATCTGTTGGAATGGAAGTAAAAGAAATTTATGATTTGTATCCAAGTAATAGAATAAAAAAATCGACTAGATCTGTTGAAGGTGAAGAGTATGAAATTTATCAAATTTACGACAACTCCGATAATTTGATGATGGAAGTGGAAGCATATTGTACAGATAAATGCAGAGTACTCTGGATTGGTATAAGAAGCACAAAAATGAAGACAAATAAACAAATAGGCATAGGCAGCACCATAGGTGAATTAAGAAAGAATCATAATGTTGAAGATATACTTGAAGGGGAAGGAAACGTTGTTGCGTTGCTAAAAGATGAAAATATTACTTTCATTTTAGATGATTTGAGAATACCAAATAGCTGGTGGAACGATCAAAAAATGAATAAGATACCTGATGATATTAAAATTGTTGAAATATTTGTTTATTAATTAATTGAACACTGATTACTCGGATTTTAGCAGATTAGATATGTTTGATGAAAAAGATATAGAAAATTATTATGACCAAACTGCGGTTCATTACAGAATTTGGTGGGCTCTTGAAAAAGGTAAATCGCTTCACTACGGCTTATGGTTCAACGAGACAAAAAATTTTATTGAAGCATTGAATAACACTAACAAATATCTTTCCGAATTAGCAAAAATAAATTCTACCGATAAAGTTCTCGATGCAGGATGTGGTGTTGGTGGCTCGGCGATTTACATCGCCCAGAAATTTAATGCAAAAGTTACAGGTATAACTTTAAGTAAAAAGCAAGTTGAAAAAGCAAAGCAAAATGCACAAGAAGAAAAAGTATCGGAATTAGTAAATTTTGAAAAAAGAAATTACTGTTCTACCGGATTTGAGGATAAATCTTTTAATGTTATCTGGTCAATCGAAAGTGTTTCGAGTGCCACGAGTAAATTTGATTTCATAAAAGAATCCTTTCGACTACTGAAAGATGGAGGTAGATTAGTCCTCTCAGATTATTTCAAAATAGAAAATATTACATCAGAAAAGGACAAATCAGATATTCAAAAATGGCTAAATGGCTGGGCTATTTCTGATATTGAAAATGCTGAGAATTTCACAAAAATGATGGAAGAAGTCGGATTTAAAAATATAAAAGTCATTGATATGAGTAAGGAAATTATGCCATCGGTTAAGAGAATGTATTACTCATTTTTCCCTGGTGGGTTTTATTCTTTAATATATAATTTTTTCAAACCATCGGTGAGTCGTTTTGCAAAATCGCATTTCCGGACTGCCTATTACCAATATAAAACATTGAAGAATGGATTATGGAATTACAAAATTATTTACGGTGAGAAAGTATGAATATAAAAAGATGCGACTGGCCGGGTGATAATCAACTTATGCAAAAATACCATGATGAGGAATGGGGTGTACCACTACATAATGATAAAAAATTATTTGAATTCATTGTCCTCGATACTTTTCAAGCAGGCTTAAGTTGGTCAATAATTCTGAATAAAAGGAAAGGATTCAGAAAAGCATTTGATAATTTTAATGTGAATAAAATCGCAAAATTTGATGATAATAAAATTTCCGGATTATTAACTGACGAAAATATTATTAGAAATAAATTAAAGATACTTGCAACAGTTTCAAATGCAATTGCTTTTAAAAAAATCCAAAAAGAATTTGGAAGTTTCGACAAATATATTTGGCAATTTGTAAATTACAAAACAATTGTAAACAAATGTAAAACCATGAAGGATCTCCCCTCTACTTCAAAAGAATCTGATGAGATGAGTACGGATTTGAAAATGCGTGGTTTCAAATTTGTCGGCTCGACAATTTGTTATGCATTTATGCAAGCCTCCGGAATGGTGAATGACCATTTGGTGAGTTGTTTTCGATATAAGGAGTTGAAAGAAATTCCTTCCATCGAAAGGACACAGAAACGCAGTGAATATTAAAAAATCTGTTTCAATATTTATGCTTGCACTGAGCTTGTCGAAGTATCAGTGTGCTATCTGATTATTGCTCTTGTACAATTATTAACTAAATATACAATTGACTTATAATCAAATCCACTATGCAATGATAAACCGATTTCACAAGTCTTGCTATTTGAATATCCTTCTTTGCATTCTTTTAGTAATTCAGATTTTAAGTCCTTTAAAGCGGAAGCATTCAATTCGGGAAAAGTAAATCCCCTATCACCTGCAAATCCACAGCAGTTTATATGTGGCGGTATTATAACATTTGTCGCACAGGCTTCTGCAACTTTTTTGAATTTATCATTCAATCCCATTTTTACGGAAGTGCAAGTTACATGGAGAGCAATAGTTTTTTCTTGTTTCGTAAATTCAAGTTTATCCATTAAGCAGTCGTGAATAAATTCAACCGGTTCATAGATTTTTAAATTCGAATTATTATGCTTATCCAAATACTTAATTATCGTATATGCACATGGACTCGTATCAAATAGAATCGGATACTCACCATAATTCGATGCTTTTAGTAATTCTTTAACTAATTCATTCGATTTGTAATCTGCGATTTTAAAAAATCCCTTACTCGAAAACGGCATGCCACAACAAAGAGCTGACAGCTTATCCGGATAGATAATATCGTAACCCGCTTTTACAAGTAAATTATGAGTAACTGTTGTCTGAGATCCAATTTCTGTCTCAGTTTTTGTCAAGCCCATTGAACGAGCAATGCAACTCGGGAAAAATACTACTTTGTTTTTATTTACTTCATTTAAGTAAGTCGGTAAAATTTTATCTGCTCTACCTGGAATATATTTATTCCACGCCGGGATTTTCTTGAAAGATAAAATTCTGATTCCATTTGTAATAGCTCCGAAGATTTTATCACCAAATATTTTATTGAAAAATCTAACAAAAGCCAATCCAAATTTTAATCCACTTGTGAGCATTTTCATACGCTTTGCAAGAAACGAAGCGATGAAATTTGCAAATCTGCCATTTTCCATTCCTCTAATTTTCTTAATCAAATCACCTGTATCAATATCAACAGGACAGGCAATTTTACAAAGTCCATCAACAGCACAAGTCTGATTGCCATAATACTTAAACAATTTTTTCAGTGATTTTAGATATGCACTATTCTCATTATTTCTATTTATTTCACGCCAAGCAACGATTCTCTGTCTCGGTGTTAGTGTCAAATCTTTTGACGGGCAATTCCTCTCGCAGAAACCGCATTCTATACATTTATCAATCAAGTCGTCAGTAATTGGAATTGTTTTAAGATTTTTCAAATAAATTTCTTTATCATCATTCATTATTACACCGGGATTCAAAATAGTTTTCGGATCGAATATTTCTTTAATTTCCTTCATCACCTGATATGCTTCACTTCCCCACTCATATACAACAAATGGAGCCATATTTCTTCCTGTGCCATGTTCTGCTTTTAGTGAACCATCATATTTCTCTACAATTAACCTGCAGATATCCTCCATAAATTTTTTATATCTCTCAACATCTTCGTCTGTGTTAAAACTCTGACTAAAGACAAAATGCACATTCCCTTCAATCGAATGTCCGAAAATAATTGTTCCATCGTAGTTATGTTTCTTAAATAACTCTTGTAGGTCAACTACTCCATCGGCAAGTTGTTCAATTTGAAAATTAACATCTTCTATTATTACAGTAGTTCCTGATCTCCTTTCTGAACATACGGATGGGAATAACCCTTTTCTAACATCCCATAATTTATTATATTCATTTGCGTCAGTTGTAAATTCAATTGGTCTAACTTTTGGTAGATGATTTAACGCATCATTTATAGTCTTTATATTTTCAGATAATTGATGATTATCCATTGCTGATGTTTCAACAAGTAAAGCAGAAACATTCTCATCAAAATCCTTTAAATATTCAGGCATCCCCGGTTTATTCTCAACTGAACGCAGTGCCGCTCTGTTCATCAACTCAGATGCATTAACCTGAAGCCCTCTTAATATTGAAGTTGCTTCACACGCTGTTCTTATATCCTTGAAATAGATTAGGGAAGTGGCTTTTAACGGTGGTTCGTTAACTGTATTTAGAGTTATCTCAGAAATAAAACCAAGTGTTCCCTCCGAACCGATTAGCAAATGCTGTATTATTTCAAGTGGGTCGTCGTAATCCACTAGTGCACGGATATTATAACCGGTAGTATTTTTTATCGAATACTTATGTCTAATTTTCTTTGTTAATTCGGTATTCGATTTTACTTTATATGATAGAGCAACAATTTTATTGATAAATTCTGAATTTTCATCAATAAATTTTTGACCTTGAATTTTATCGGTAGTATCAAGGACTAAACCATTAGCAAAAATTATTTTCATACCATCAAAAGTATTATCAATGTTCTTTGATGTTCCACTACTCATCCCACTTGCATTATTAGCAGCAACCCCACTAATCATCGCCGAATCAATAGATGCGGGGTCAGGTCCTATTTTTTTATTGAACGGCTTTAAGTAATCATTTGCGTGTGCAGCAATAACACCGGCTTGTAATTTTATTTTTTTTGCATCATCGGTAATTTCATATTTATTATAGTCCCGACTGATCTTCATTAAAACAGAATCGGAAATTGATTGCCCTGATAAACTTGTTCCTGCGGCACGAAAAGTTATTGGAACATTATATTTATTACATTTCTTGATAACCAGAACTGCTTCTTCTTCATTTTCAACGGTAACCACTACTTTTGGAATTAGTCTATAAAATCCAGCATCAGTTCCGTAAGTTAGAGTTCTTAAACTATCTGTTGCCAACCTTTCTTTTGGAAAATAATATTTTAATTCATTTAATAATTTTTTATATTTTTCAGGTAACATATATTTCAATTGTTTAATTGCTAAATTGTTAAATTGTGATAACTTATACCTTTATTATAAATCTCATCCCTAACTACTTACTACTTGCCAGTGACTTCTTTCTACTTGATACTAACTTACCCACATGCTTCTTCAACTTCTTTCACTGTTATTGGTATTTTCTTCCCAAGTATTCTATATCCTTTTTCTTCAACTACAACATCATTTTCTAATCTTATTCCACCAAAATCTAAATATTTTTCAACCTCATTATAATTAATATTGTTAGTAAATTTCTTTTCTTCTTTCCAAATCTTTATTAAATCGGGGATGAAATATATTCCAGGTTCAACGGTGAGCACAAATCCCGGTTGTAATTCTTTAGCCAATCTCAAATATGCAAGTCCAAATTGCTTGCTCCTGCTAATCAAATTATTATATCCGACATAATCTTCACCTAATCCTTCCATATCATGAACATCAAGCCCAAGCATATGACCCAGCCCATGCGGGAAAAATAAAGCGTGTGCACCTTGCTCAACTGCTTCATCAATACTTCCCTTCATCAGTCCAATTTCTTTTAATCCTTTTGCGATCACTTTTGCAGCAAGTAGATGAATATATTTGTATTTAATACCGGGCTTGATATTACTTATTGCTTCATTGTGGGCAGCTAAAACAATGTTATATATATCCTTTTGTTTTTTAGTGAATTTACCACCGACAGGAATAGTTCGAGTAATATCGCTAGCATAATGCATAAGTGATTCAGCACCGGAATCAACAACAACGATATCTTTTTCCTTCATAATATTACCGTGATAATGATTGTGAAGAATTTCCCCGTGAATAGAAAATATCATTGGAAAAGAAATACCACTTCCTTTGGAAGAAGCTAAGCCCTCCATTATTCCAACAATTTCTTTTTCATACAAACCGGGTTTTATTTTTTTCATTGCGACTTTATACATTTGATGGCTAATGTTTACAGCTTTTTCAATCTCTGCAATTTCTTCTTTGGTTTTAATTTCTCTCTGCGAAACAACTGCTTTTATTAATTCAACAGATGTATTCTTGTTTACAAGTGAATTCGGATGTCCGATGATTGATGATAACTTAATAACGTTTTCCGCTCTGTATTGAGGAAGAAAATGTATTTTCTTTTTCAATAAAATCGCTCTTTTAATATAATCATGAAGATTTTTTTTCGGTTGGGAATTTTCTACTCCGACAAGTGTCCTCTTTTCAAGCAATTTAGGCATCGGACCTGTCCAAACAGTATCTTCGAGTGAAACATCATCACCGAATAAAATTTCTTTGTTTTCGTCAACATCAATCACACCAACTAATCCGGGTTCGTCTAGACCAAAATAATATAGGAATGAACTATCCTGACGAAATTGGTATGTATTTCCGGAATAATTAATCGGACTCTCATCATTACCGAGGAATAATATTATACCAGATTTGATTTTTGATTTAAGTATATTTCTTCGTGAAATGTAGATTTTAGATGAAAACATATTTACCTCACGTTTTTTGTCAATTAATAATATTCAAAAATAATAAATTTAATTTTAAAAATTTAGTTTAAGCAAATTTTTATTTGGAATTTTATTAAAAGGTTTTAATTTTATGTTTTAATATTAATTACAAAATCAAAATGGCATGTTGTTTGGTTTTTTAAAGGCAAAACTATTTGTTACTATTATCTTTAATTATTATTCGGTAAAAATTTATTTTGAATTTTCATCGACATTTTTTGATATCACTCCATAACGAAAAATAAAAAAATATTTGCTTGATATTTGCAAATAAATACTTTATATTTTGTTTAAGCAAAAAAATATTTAATCAAAATTGGGGGACTAATGAAAAATTTTTTAATCGTTTTTATTGTAGTTTACATTTTTTACTCTTGCCAAAAAAATCCGGAAGCGAACAATAATGAAAATCAAGATACAACTCAACAAGAACAAATCATACCTGATACCATCAAAGAAAAACTTGCAAATCTAATAATTCTTGAAGAAATTCAACTCGCAAACGAAAAAATGGAAAAAGGAGAAATTTCAGCAGAACAAAACAAATCAAAATTAATCTTGTATTTGGAAGAGAAACCTAATGAAACACAATTAGATGAACTGCAAAAATTAGGTGTAAATTGTTACACCGAATTATGGACACCAGCCACTAAGACACATCCGCTTGGTTTTTTTATTGCTGAAGTTCCGAATGATAAACTTTTTGATTTATTGAATTTGGAATATATTAAAAAAGTTGATACAGCAGAGAAAGAGACCTATCCTGATTTTAAAAAAGTAGATAAAAATCAAACTGACATTCAAAGCGAGGAACCGAAAGAGATTAGTGTTCTTGGAGCAGGAACTGCAATAGTATCAATGAAATTATTAAGCTATTCTCAAGATGGAAACACTTATACTTGCAAAGTAAAGATTTTAAAAAACAAAGGCACTGGTCCAGCAACTCCAACCCTGAACGAGGGTGCTGAGGTTACTGTAACAATTAATGAAAATATGTTCACAACAAAAAATACAAAAGAATCAGTTCTTAATGTTGGAAATACAATCAAAGCTAATATTCAGCATGAACCAATAAAAGATGGAGGAAAATCTTCTAATATCTGGGAGTTAATAAAATTTAATTGAACTTTAAAAATTTAAAAGGAGAAAATTATGAAAAAATTTATTTATTCGTTCTTAGTATTTACAATGTCGGTCACAATTTTTTGTCAGACAGAAATTCAAGTATCCCCATTGAGTGAGGAATTTCTTAATTATGTAAATAATCCTTCTTCGGTCAACTATGGCAATTTACCTCATCCTACCAAAGTTGTAGTTACCGTTCCAGATGGATATAAACCAAATATGGTTTTACCTGCAGCATTTGACCTTAGAACAGGTTCATACATGACATCAGTTAAAGATCAAGGTACTTGCGGTTCTTGTTGGGCTTTTACTTCAATGGCAGCTGTTGAATCACGAATGATAAGAAAAGGGGTTGGGACTTATGATTTATCAGAAAATAACTTAAATTATGGGCACGGTTTTGTTTGGACACCTTGCAGTGGTGGAAACGCATATCTTTCCACAGCATATTTTGCTAGGTTAGACGGTCCTGTTTCTGAGACAGACGATCCTTATCAGGGTAGCGGTGGTTCTTATCATCCCGGGTTAACACCACAACTCTATGTTTCCGAATGGAGAATTTTACCTGATAATGCAACAACAATAAAACAAATGTGCTACGATTACGGTGCTATCTATACTAATATGTTCTGGTACAATACCTCATATAATAGTGGAAATAAAACTTATTATTGGGGTGGTTCTTCAGATTCCGGTACAAATCACGCAGTAACTATTGCCGGATGGGATGATAGTAAAGTAACTGCAGGTGGAACAGGTGCTTGGCTAATTAAAAACAGTTGGGGAACCGGTTGGGGAGACAATGGATATTTCTGGATTTCTTATAATGATAATTGTGTTAATTCGAGTGTTTCTTATTGGCACGATGCCTGGACCTATAATTCTAATATTAGGGTCCACGGTTATGACAAACTCGGTTGGGTCGGTGGCTTAGGTTATGGTTCACCTTATATCCAAGCTTATGGTTTAGTTAAATTTGTTTTCTCTGAAAATCAATATATTACTAAAATTGGTACCTATGCTCAAGCATCAAACTCACAAATTGCTATCGAAATTTACGATAGTTTCAATGGCTCATCTTTGTCAACATTATTAGGTTCAATTGGGACGCAAACTGTAACCTACCCGGGTTTTTACACATTTAATTTAACAACTCCTATTTCAGTAAGTAGCGGTGGTGATGTATATGTTAAAATTTATTATTATACCCCGGGCTATAATTATCCATGCCCAACAGAATATTATGTGGCAGGTTATTCAAATCCAACAATTGAAACGGGTAAATGTTGGTTAAGTTATGATGCAACATCAGGTAACTGGACTCCTATAGGACAAGGGACTTCATTTGCACATGATGTATGCGCAAAATTATATTGCGTTACAAGTTTAACAGATATCGACGAACAAGGTAATAATATTCCAAATAAATTCCGATTGGAACAGAATTATCCAAATCCATTCAATCCAACAACTACAATCAAATATTCAGTTCCTGAAAATTCAATGGTTAAAATTAAAGTTTACGATGTTATTGGAAAAGAAGTTGCTACTCTAGTAAATGAAGAAAAATCAGTCGGAAATTATTCAGTTGAATTTGACGCTGCTAATTTAACAAGTGGTATCTATTTCTATAAGTTAATAACAGAAAATTATATTGAAACAAAAAAAATGATTTTGATAAAATAGTTGTAAAGAAACAGAAGACAGAGAAAAAATTAAGGAGTCGGAATAAACTGGCTCCTTTTTTTTGCTTATTTCGACTTCGCTCAACAGGTGAGCAATTGTTTACTGAGCGAAGTCGAAGTAAACACCAACAAAAAATCGCATATTGAAATACGCTTGTTCCGACTTCGCTCAACGAGTGAGCAATTGTTGGCCAAACGGAGTCGAGGCAAACTAATTTTTTAACAATTTCTTTTTCTTAATATCTCAAATAGCAACACACCTGTTGCTACAGAAACATTAAGGGATTGAATTTTTCCTTTCATTGGTA
>JAFGID010000135.1 GCA_016929735.1 Ignavibacteriales bacterium
AAATAGACAATAACATGGAATTTCTTTTAAAAAAATAAATAAAATGTCCAAGATTTTCCAAATTTTTTCTTACTATTTTTCACGGTTTTAATGTCAAGTATGCCCTGCTCGATCGCGGTTTTTACCGAAAGCGCATCTTAACTATGCTCTTAGCACGCAGGATTACCGTCATCATCCAGGGTCGGAAATGCTCGCAGACGAAAAAGATGATTGAAAATTATATCACTGGCAAGGGAGGGCGATACTGCAGGGGCTCCATGAAACTGAACTGTGTTAAGGGTAGCGGTCAACGCTATCTTTGGTTTGACGTCCTGCTGGTTGCGAAGCGAAAGCATCGGCTTTACAGCATAAAGAAAGATTACCGCACAGGGGCATTAACTCTTGATGCTGCATCGAAGCCAATCTTTCCTCTCATCATTTTGTTTGCACATCCAAAAGGGATTTCGAAATTGCGAGGAAATGAAACATACATCCGTAATTTATATCGCCTGCGCTGGCAAATTGAGATTGCCTTTCGTGAAATGAACAAACTCGGATTTTCCTTCAGGCTTCAGGGGCGAGATGCAAGACTCAGCATTCAGGGTGCGAAATCTTTGCTCTATAATATTTGGCATGTTCAGCGACATTTCTTGCAAAAGAGGGATCCTAACGAACGAGACTTGCAATTGGATGGATTTCTCGGAAAGACTTACAGGCGTCGTCATGTAGAATATATTCTTTTAAACGATGCAATCTTGCAGGGCATGCCATTAGTGATAAAACTTAATTGAGGTGAAAATTTATCATGAATTACATATTAAATGTTAAAAAAAAAGAGAAATTTTAAAACAAAATTCTATTTTAATTAAATTTCTGAATAAGATCATGAAAAAAATTATTTATAATGCATTATCGAGTATTTTTTTTAATTTTTGTAATCTTAATTCTCGAGAAATTGATTTTTTAATAGGATTGTGATCCCCATATAATTGTTCATGATATACCGGCTTATTTGAATTATAGAATGTCCCTAAAGTAAATTTATGTCTTTTTCTAATTGCATTTAAAGCCTCCTCGAAGTCTGATGGTTCTTTATCTAAAAATTCTATTTTATCTTTATATTCTGTCCATGCATGATAAGAGACCGCGGGTTGAATAACTTCTATAAAGGAAAATCCTTTATGTTCTATCGCTTTCACAATTGTATCAGTTAAATGCGATAATTCACCACTATAACATCTTGCAATAAATGTAGCTCCAGCTATAAGTATCAATAATAAAGGATTAAATGGTTCTTCAAAACTCCCTTGAGGTGTTGAAGGTCCTTTCCATCCTTTTTCTGTAAGAGGTGTAAATTGTCCTGTTGTTAAAGCATAAACATCATTATGATGAAGCACCATTGTCAGATCCATGTTTCTTTTAGCTGCAAACATTGTATGAGCAAAGCCTTCCCCCATTCCATTTCCATCACCAGAAAAAGTTATTACTTTCAGATCGGGATTGGCTATTTTTACACCTTGACTTGTTGCTATATCTCTACCATGTAAGCCATATACTCCATTTAGATTTAGATAATCAAAAATTTTTGCATGACATCCTATTCCTGCAGTCATAACTATTTGGTTTCTTTTAATACCTTTTTCTTCTAGTTTAGGTATCGCTTTTTTTACTGCTTGAAGGATACCAAAATTACCACATCCTAAGCACCAAGTATTCTCTATTCCCGTGTCGGTTTTATGCAAATCCATTTTACAATACCTCCTTAATTTTTTCAGATAAATCAATTGGATCGAATGGTCTTCCATCATATTTACTAATTACTTTTTTTATTGTTATACCACCTTGACCCTTTAATAAATTAGCAAATTGTTCAGATTTACTCATTTCTACAACAATTATTGGTTCATCCTGAAATCTTTCTATTTCCCAATAAGGGAATGGACTTAAATATGTAGGTTGGACAAGTCTAGCTTTGATATCACCATAATAAAGTGCTTCTAATACACTCATAGTAGTAGAACCATAAGAAAAGATTAAAGGTCCTTTATCTCCATAAATTTTAACAGTCTTAATTTTTTCTTTCATATACTTTTCAAGGGTTTTTAATTTCATATGTCTTTTATCATGCATTTTTGAGATAATTTCAGCTTTTTCTGTTGTAAAACCAAATTCATCATGCTCGTAAGAATTCCATTTAATTAATTGGTCAGAAGGAGGAAATAATATAGGGGAAATACCATCAGAAGTAAAAAGATATCGTTTATAATCTTCAATATCATCTGAAAGATTATATTCTGCCCAAATTGTATTATTAATATTTACATCTACAGTCATTGCGCTTTCAGATAAATGTTTTTCTGTCAGTAATATTCCAGGAGTTTGAAATTTACATACAAGATCAAGCAATTCAGCTGATAAATAGAAGGCATCCTTGACCGAAGCTGGTGATGCTACAATTCTTAAAAAGTCTCCATGACCAGCAGATAAAGCAAATTTAAGATCTGCTTGTTCAGTATATGTGGGAACCCCAGTTGCCGGACCAGGTCTCATTGAAAGTACGACTAATAATGGTGCTTCAGTAATTCCTGCTAATGAAAACCCTTCAACCATTAGAGCAAAACCCCCTCCACTTGTTCCAACCATTACTTTTGCTCCTGTAAAAGAAGCACCAATAGCCATGTTTATCACAGCAATTTCACTTTCAGCATGAACTACAGCCAATCCAAATTCTGAAGCATAATCTGCCAGAGTATGCAATATTGTAGAAGCAGGAGTCATAGGATATCCAAAATATGTATTTAATCCTCCTGCAATAGCACCAAAGGAAATAGCTTGATTGCCCGTCATAATTGGTCTTTTTATATCTCCATCTTCTAATTCATATTTATTCTTTAATTTTGGATCGATAAGATCATAAATTTCAGTGGCATATTTAATATTATCTTCAATACCTTTACTAAATTCTTTTTTTATTATATCAAATAACTTTTCCTTACTGAATTTTAAATATGCAGCTAAAACTGCAATAGCACCAATGCCAAACATTAATGTACCCATTTTAAATTTTTTAGACATTGAAGTGAAAGGAATTCCAATACCATTAGAATCTGAAATTTCATCTGAGTTATAAACTAATATTCCATCTTTATCGAGATGATTTTTATGTCGATCATAACTTCTTTTATCGGAATTAATAGATATATTTGCTTTCATATAATGACTACTAATATCTCTTTTTGCTGTAGAAACAATAGAAAAATTATGGCCTCCTCGAATAAGACTCATATAGTCGTCCATCTGGAATACTTTAAGGCCTTTCTCGATGAAAATTTGAGCTGCTACAGAACCTGCTTTTTTAACACCTTCACCAGCTTTTCCGCCAACTAAAAATGTAAAAACATCTTTCACCATAAAATGATCCTTTTTTTTTGTTTTTTCTAATTTATCTTTTAAACTATAATTAAGAAGTATTTTATTATAGATTATTTAAATCTAATTATTATAGATTCTTAGCTTTCAAAATATTGATAAAAAATAACTAAGATATTTTCATAATCTTAGTTTGTATTATTCATTAAATTATATAGAATAAATTTTTTATAATAAAACACTCTAATATAGTTAAAAAGAAGAAATTATTCTTTCAAAAAACCTCTTTAAGCTTTTATTTTGAATTTTATGAATTCAGAAACAGATTTTAATCCATATATTTTAGGTATTTTTTGTAATTGGTGTGCATATGCGGGTGCTGATCAAGCAGGTACGTCACGAATACAGAGACCTGCTAATTTACGTATATTAAGAGTTATGTGTGGAGGTAGAGTCGATTCTCAGATGATTTTAGAAGCATTTAAAAAGGGAGTAGATGGAATACTTATATCACATTGTCATCCCGGAGATTGCCATTATGTAGAAGGGAACTATAAAACAATAAATAAGATTCCAATACTTAAAGTATATATTAAACAATTTGGTATAAATCCCAATCGATTAAAACTTGTTTTTATATCTGCATCAGAAGGTTTAAAATTAACCGATTATATTATAAATTTTGTAAAAGAATTAAAGATGCTAGGACCTAATCCAATAAC
>JAFGID010000136.1 GCA_016929735.1 Ignavibacteriales bacterium
CTAGCGTGGGCGTATTGAATGTAGAAAACAGGATTTTCATCAGAATGCTTTTTTGCAAGCTCTAAATCAAAATTTAAATGGCTATTGATACTTCTCATTATGAAAAAATATCGGACTACATCAGCACCTACCTCATCAACTAATTCATCAAGGGTAATAAAGTTTGCTTTTCGTGTTGACATTTTTACAACGTTTCCTTTTTCCATAATAGTAACAAATTGGTGTATCAAGACTTTCAATTTTGTTATATCATACCTAAGAGCACTTACACCAGCCACGACATCCGGATATGTAGCATTATGGTCGGAACCAAATAAATCAATCATTAAATCATAACCACGTTGATATTTAGTAACATGGTAAGCAATATCGGGCAAGCGGTAGGTCGGTTCACCTGTAGACTTTACAATTACTTTATCCTGTTCTTGTCCAAGTTGCGATAACTTTAACCAAACAGCACCATCTTTTTCATAAGAAAGATTTTTATCCTTATAAGTTTCTAATAGATTTTTAATATCATTTTTTTCATACAACCAATGTTCGTTAAAGAATGAATCCATTCTGATGTTGATATTTTTTAGTGTGTTTTTAATATCATCAAATATTTCTGTTTCGGCAACATTTTGAAAATATTCCAAATTACTATCATTTAATAATTCTTTTCCTTTAGTATCGAAAATCTTTTGTGCAATATCTTTTATATATTCACCTTGATAATAATCTTCAGGAAAATCTATTTTATCTCCACAAATTTCAACATATCTTATTCTTACAGAATCTGCAAGAATCCTCATTTGACGGCCGGCATTATTAAAATAATATTCGCGGTCAACAGTATATCCAATTGCTTCGAGCATACTTGCAACAGTGTCACCAATGACTGCATTTCTTCCATGACCAACAGTAAGTGGACCCGTTGGATTCGCTGAAACAAATTCTACTAATGCCTTTTTATTCTTATTTTTTTCAGTTTTTCCATAATTAGAATCTTCACTTGTGATTGTTTTAATAATATTACAAATAAAATTAGAATTAAAATATAAATTAATAAAACCCGGTGCGGCAACATCAACCTTATTAATTATTTTAGAATCGTATTCCAAAGAATCAACAATTTCTTTCGCAATATTCAAAGGAGATTGTTTCAATTGCTTAGCAAGTAGCATTGCCACGTTTGTTGAATAATCACCATATCCCTCTTGATTTGGGATGGAAAATTTTATGTCAACTTTTCGCAGGTAGTCTAATTTTTCAGATAAATTTTCGAAAATCTGAGTTAAATATTCTTTCACTTTTTACTCCAAGAACAGAAATGAAATTTATGCAGGTTTATCTTCGACAGTTACAGTTGGAGCATCACTCCAGAGTTTCTCAAGATTATAATAACTACGAGTATCTAATTTGAAAATATTTACTACAACATCAAAATAATCAATTAAAACCCAATTCAAGGAATCATAACCTTCTATATGATAATGTTTGATTCCTTCGTCACGCAATTTATCCTGAATTTCGTCAGCAATTGCTTTGACCTGTGTATCGGAATCTGCAGAACAAATCACAAAATAATCCGCAACATTGGATATTTTTTTTATATCCATTATTTTTATATCGTAGCCTTTTTTAGATAAAATTAGGTTGGAAATTTTTATAGCCAAATTTTTTGCAGTCAAATTTTCTCCTTATTGAAATGGTTTTAGTTTATTATAATCTTTTCCAATTATTACAGTCACGTCAGTAAAATAATCTATATTGATTTGAGTGATAACATTACTTTTATCTATTCCCAGCACTTTTGCAGTGTAATTAGCATTTGCAATATTTCCAATTCTATCAATAACCATAGATTCTTTAACATCAAAAACTTTGTAATTGCCATAATTAACAACATCGAAATTATTATTACGAAGATAATCTGTAAATCTATCTGCTAAACCCGAGACACCACATCCATTCAAAACTTCAACCTGAATTATGTCCTCAACATCTTCTTTTTGATTTGTTGGTTGATCCAAGCCCTTATCTGTAATTTTAATAAATATAGAATATAGAAGATATAAAATGATTGCAGCTAATAAAAAGACAACAATATTAAGGAAAGTATTTATTGAAGAGGTTTTAAAATCAATATTATTGTTATTTCTTTGATTATCTTTTTTCATTCTGAATAAAAACCGAGAAATAATAATTAATCGTCGAAACCATAATAAAAATTATCGTATAACAAACTTTTTCTGTGAAAATATGAACTATTATATGGATTATAAAAACCAGGTGGTATTTGGTTGAATTGTAAGGTTAATTTCGAATTTTCTGATATTTTATATTTTAATTGTGCCCGAGTTAAATATACGCCATTAATCTGATTAGCAAACTCGTCCCCGAAAGAACTATATGGTGAGTTTACAAAACTCACATCTGCTTGAATACTTAAATCATCATTAAAATTATATTGCATACGATTAGTATAAACACCTAAAGCTATTCCGTGATTTCCAAATGTAGAATAGGACATTGAGAAAGTATGTCGCATCGAAAAATTATTCGGATTAATAAATCCCAACAATAGACTTGATCCATTCTCCTCTGAAAAATTAACTGAAAAATCTACTGGTTTATTTGCATCTTCTTTGTACTGAGAAAACAGAATACCCGAAAAAATAAAGAAGTATAAAATTATGTTTTTCATATCTTACCTAATCATTTTTATTTGCTTTTACTTCTTAAATTGCAAAAAGTTTCTTAAAGAACTATTTTAATTTCGCAATCATTTCTATTTCTACGGCGGCATTTAAAGGTAATCCGTTCACACCAACAGCACTTCTAGCATGTTTGCCCTCTTCTCCGAATAGATTAACGATGAAATCGGATGCCCCATTTGCAATCTTGGGCTGATTAACAAAATCATCAGCACTATTTACAAAAACAGTCAACTTCACAATTCTTTCAATTTTGTTAATATCACCAAGCAGATTATTTATTGCACTCAAACAATTAAAAGCACAAATTTCTGCTGCTTTCATACCCTCTTCTTCAGTTAAATTTTTTCCTACTTTTCCTTTATATTTAATTTCACCATCAACTAATGGCACTTGACCGGAGGTTAAGATTAAGTTATTAATTTGAATTGCAGGAATATAATTTGCCAGCGGTTTGGGCAAATTCTTGAATTCATAACCGTATTCTTTTAATTTTGTTTCAATCATTTTGTTATCCAATTTTATAATAATTTTTTTTTATGTTGTAAATATACCTTATTTTTACAAATAATAAAATTGTATTTTTATAAAAATTTGTTTTCATCAAAGAGGTAAAATGAAATCTGCAAAATTTGAGAATTTATTTAGTATTGTACAAAAATTAAGAAAAGAATGCCCTTGGGATAGAGCACAAACAATGGAATCGCTTAAACCTCAAACTATTGAAGAGGCATACGAAGTAATCGAGGCAATCGAAGATAAAAATTACGAGGAACTCAAAAAGGAGTTAGGTGACTTGTTACTCCATGTCTTATTTTATTCCTCAATTGCTGATGAGATAAATGCTTTTAATATAGAAGATGTAATAGATTCAATAACAGAAAAATTGATCAGAAGACACCCGCATGTTTTTGGTCACACTATTGCAGAGGACAAAGAAACTGTTAAAACCAATTGGGAACAAATTAAATTAAATGAAGGTCGAAAATCTATTTTAGAAGGAGTTCCAAGAAGCTTACCAAATCTGCAGCGTGCAGTACGATTACAAGAAAAAGCATCTAAGGTTGGTTTTGATTGGGAGAAAAAAGAAGATGTATGGAATAAGGTTATTGAAGAAATTGTCGAAATGAAAGAAGCTGAAAAAGAAAATGATACAAAGGCATTCGAGCAAGAAATGGGAGATGTTTTTTTTGCATTAACAAATTTTGCTAGATATCTTAATATCAACCCTGAGGAAGCACTAAGAAAGACAAATGAAAAATTTATTAAAAGATTTCAGTTTATAGAAGAACAGATTAACAAACAAGGAAAGAAAATTTACGAGGTTTCTCTCAAAGAAATGGATAAATATTGGGAAGAAAGTAAGTCTTTATTTTAATCGTTTGAATTACCATTTTTAAATTGTTCGTAGGCATCAATAATTTGCTTTACAAGTTTATGCCTAACAACATCACCCTTATCAAAATAGATGAAAGAAACTCCATCTACATTTTTTAATATTTCCTGAACTTGAATGAGTCCACTAGTAACATTCCTTGGTAAATCAACTTGAGTAATATCACCTGTAATAATAGCTTTTGAGTTTGGTCCGAGTCGGGTTAAAAACATTTTCATTTGCATAGTTGTTGCATTCTGTGCTTCATCTAAAATAACATAGGCATAATTCAGCGTTCTTCCACGCATATATGCAAGTGGAACAATCTCTATCACCCTTTTTTCAAGATAATTCTTAAGTTGGTCTGTTGGTAAAAAATCTTGCAAAGCATCGTATAAAGGTCTTAGATATGGGTCAACCTTTTCTTTTAAATCCCCTGGTAAAAATCCCAGACTTTCTCCTGCTTCAACTGCCGGACGTGCTAAGATAATCCTTTTTACATTTCCTTTCTTCAATTCAGCAACAGCAAAAGCAACCGCCAGATAAGTTTTACCAGTGCCAGCAGGACCTATTGCAAAACATATGTCATTTTTCTTAACACTTTCATAATAACGTGTCTGATTCGGTGTTTTGCATTTAATTACGTTGTCTTTTGTATATAAAATAATATTATTAAATTCATTATCAGAAACAATTTCCTGTCCTTCAACCGTTAGTTGTATTATTGTTCTTACATCTTTTTGATTTAGTTTACCGGAAGTGTTAAGGACAAAAATCATCTCTTTGAAAATTTTCTCTACTAAATCAACTTCTTCTTTGATACCCTTGATAAATACCTGTTCGCCACGTACTGTGACTGTAGCAGTGAATTTATTTTCAATAGGTTGAATATTCGAATCGTTTAGTCCTACTAAAGATAGTAGATCTACATTATCTAGTTTAAGGGTTTTTTCGACTTGCAAATTATTTTCCATATAAGATAAAGCCCTTTTCAAATTATTGAAAAGGGCTCATAAAAAAATTACTATAAATTAAAAGAATTAGTTTTGTGGAGGTGGAGCAGGTTTATAATTCTTTCTCATTTTTTCATATTTAGCTTTTTCGTCAACTGTTAATTCAGGAATCTTGAATACTTGTTTTGGATAAATCAAGTCAGGATTCTTGATTTGGTCTCTGTTAGCTTTGTAGATAACTGGCCATGCAAAAGCATTGTCATAAATATCTCTCTTCTTAGCAATGTTCCAGAGACAGTCTCCTTTAACAACGGTATAAGTATTAGCTTTAGGAGCTTCTTCTATCCAAGCATCAAGCTTCTTTTGTAGTTGATTGTGAACTTTGTCAAAGAATTCTGGAAGTGCACTTCTTTTATCTTTTTTCAATGCATCCAATTCAGCTTGTCTGTCAGCTTTTGGAGCTTCTTTTCTGTTGATTTTGCTTTCAAGTGCATTTACTTGATTTCTGAAAGCATCAACCCCATTTTTGTCTGAGTCAACGAGAGCATATAATTCATCCATAGCTTCGTCAACGGTTTTCATACCTTGATATTGAGCTTTTAAGCTATTAACATCATTGTTGCAGCCATTAAGTTCAGTTGTTAACTGAGCTTTCTTTGTTTGTAGAGCTGCCATTTCCTGTTCCCATTGTTCCATCGTCATCTCTTCTTCCTGAGCAAATGTACTAATTGAGAAGAGCATTAACAATGCAAACAAAGCGACTAAAATCTTATAAAATTTCATTTAATTTCTCCTTTCTTTAATTAATAACCTAGAGTTTTTAAATTCTTTTGAGTTTCAGCTTTGTCGTTCTCAATTTTGTCTAATTGAGCTTGTCTGTCAGCAATGTCTCTCTCAATTTTTGATTTCTGGTTTTTGCAGTCAGCTAATTGCTGTTCGAGGCTTTTTACTTCCTGTCTCAGCTTATTTAGCTCAGCCATTTGCTCTTCGCTTGGACCATTGCAACCTACTGCACCAGCAAAAAATAGAATTGCTACGGTTACACTAAGCAATTTTTTGATTTTGGTCATTTGAATCCTCCTGTTAAAAAATGATTTAGTTAATTAAATAAAAATTGTGAAAAAGTTACTATTAAGATAATAAAAATATTATTATAATTCAACAAAACTTTTTTCAATCATGCTTAAATATTTATCTCCTGCAACAATAATATGGTCAAATACCTTAATATCAATAATTTTACCCGCTTCTACTAATTTTTTGGTAATTTGAATATCCGCTTCACTTGGTTCTAAATTACCACTTGGATGATTATGAATCAAAATAATATTAGCAGAATCATTTTCAATAGCAATTTTAAAGACTTCTCGAGGGTGTACTACATTCGAATTCAAATTACCCTCAGAAACCTTTGCAAATTTAATAATTTTATTACTTGAATTCAAACATGCAACTAAAAATTTTTCTTTTATTTCATCCCTTAAAATCGGTATACAAATCTCTGCAATATCCTTCGGTGAAGTGATTTTTGTGTTCGAAAACCATTTATTTTTATATTCTATCCTTCTTCCGAGTTCAAAAGCAACTGCTAAACCTATCGCTTTACTTTTACCAATTCCTTTATTTTTTGATAATTCATCTACTGATTTAGTAGCAAGTAGGGCTAAATTTCCATACTTCTCTAATAATTCTCTCGCTACTGTAATAACAGATTTACCCTTAATTCCAGTTCTTAGTAAGATAGCTAATAAGTCAGTTTCTGAAAGACTATCAATGCCTTTCATTAACAATTTTTCACGTGGTCTTTCATCTATCGGTAAATCTTTAACTTTCATATGATGCTATTCCCATTCGATGGTTGCAGGGGGTTTTGAAGAAATATCATAAACTACTCTATTAACACCTCTCACACTTCGAATAATTTTATTAGAAATTTTTTCTAAAAAATCAGATGGAAATTTATACCAATCAGCAGTCATTCCATCGAGTGAAGTGACTGCTCTTAATACTACAACATTTTCATAAGTCCGAGAATCACCCATAACTCCTACACTCATTACAGGTAATAATACCGCAAATGCCTGCCAAATTTCATCATAAAAGCCATTCTCTTTGATTTCCTTAATAAAGATATCATCAACCTCTCTCAGTAACTCTAACTTCTCATTTGTAACTTCACCCAAAATCCTTACAGCCAATCCTGGCCCGGGAAATGGATGACGCATAATTAAACTTTCGGGTAATCCAAGTACACGACCTACTTCTCTAACTTCATCCTTAAATAATTCTCTGAAAGGTTCAATAAGTTTTAAGTTCATCTTTTCTGGTAATCCACCAACATTATGATGAGTTTTAATTGTCGCTGATTTTCCTTTTACTGAAACTGATTCAATAACATCGGGATATAAAGTACCCTGTACTAAAAATTTAACGTTACTATATTTTTTTGCTTCTTCCTCAAAAATTTCTATAAAAGTATTACCAATTATTTTTCTTTTCTTTTCCGGGTCGGTAATTCCTTTAAGTTTATCAATAAACTGATTACTTGCTTTTATGTATACTAATTTAATATTATAAAATTCATTAAATAATTTTATTATATAATCACTTTCATTTTTTCTCATTAGTCCCGTATCAACATGGACACAAATAAGTCTCTCACCGATAGCTTTATGTACTAAAACTGCAGCAACCGAAGAATCTACTCCTCCACTCAGTGCGCAGACTACATTACCATCCTGAACTAAATTTTTTATATTTAGAATATCCTGCTCTATAATATTTGAGGGTGTCCAATCACCTTTGCACCTACAAATATCAAAAAGAAAATTTGCAATAATTTTATTTCCTTCTTGTGTGTGAATAACTTCAGGATGAAATTGAACTCCATAAATATTTTTTTCAATATTAGAGATGACACAAAATGGTGAATTGTCAGATGTAGCGTTAATATTGAAATTTTCTGGTAATTTTGTTAAATAATCTCCATGACTCATCCATACAATTGAATCATTCAGAACATTTTTAAGTAGAGGAGAAATATTTATTATCTTCACATGTGACTTTCCATATTCTCTGAAAGGGGCGGCTTCAATTGCACCATTAAATGCTTTAGAGATTAGTTGTAAACCGTAACAAATACCTAGAATTGGGATTCCGAGTTTAAATATCTCTGCTGATATTTTTGGAGAGTTCTCTTCATAAATACTCATCGGTCCACCCGAAAGGATTATTCCATTAGGGGACATTTTTTTTATTTCTTCAATCGGAAAATAGTGAGAATGGATTTCAGAATATACATACTGTTCCCTTATTCTTCTTGCAATTAATTGAGTATATTGTGAACCAAAATCTAATATTAAAATTTTTTCTTTATGTACCATAAAAATACAAATAAATTAAAAATGGGGATTCAACCCCATTTATAAATCGGCTAAAAAATTTACAAAATTATTCTTGAATCATTCCCGAATATGCTTCTGGAGTTAGCAAAGCATCTATTTCTTGAGGGTTTTTAAGCTCAACTTTTATAAACCATCCTTCTCCATAAGGATCTGAATTCACAACTTGGGGTTCATCAAGAATTTTCTGGTTTATCTCTATAACTTTACCACTGCAAGGTGCTTTCATATCACTAACTGTTTTTACTGCTTCGATCGTTCCAAATGTTTCATTAGAAGTAATCTCATTCAAATCATTTGGAAGATCAATAAAAACAATATCACCTAATTGACTTTGTGCATAATCAGTAATACCAATGATTCCCATATTTCCCTCAATTTTTAACCATTCATGGTCATTGGTGTATTTTAGATTTGTTGGAATGTTCATTTTATACCTCATTTTTTTAATAATTGATCGATAAAAGATGTATCGTAATTTGAATTAATAAAATCTTCGTTTTCGAGTACTTTTTGATGAAATGGAATAGTTGTCTTAATTCCCTCAACCAAGAATTCTTCAAATGCTCGCTTAGCTCTTAATATTGCATGTTCTCTATCTGAACCCCACACAATCATTTTCGCGATTAATGAATCATAATATTGAGGAATTGTATAATCAGAATAAACGTGAGAATCTATCCTCACTCCGAATCCTCCTGGAAAATGAAGATATGTAATTTTCCCGGGTGAAGGTCGAAATCCATTTTCAAAATCTTCTGCATTGATTCTGAATTCAAAACTATGCCCACGAGATGTTCTTGGTGGATCTGCAACCTTTTCGCCATCTGCAACTAATATTTGTTGTTTTATTAAATCAACATTAAAAACCATTTCAGTAACTGGATGTTCAACCTGAATTCTTGTATTCATTTCGATAAAATAAAAGTTCAAATCTTTATCAACAATAAATTCAATAGTCCCTGCTCCTTCGTAGTTGACTGCTTCAGCACCTAATTTAGCAGCTTCATACATTTTAGCTCTGATTTCGTCTGTAATTATTGGGCATGGGGTTTCTTCAATTAACTTTTGATGACGTCTTTGAATTGAACAATCGCGTTCTCCGTAAGTGTAAATATTTCCAAATTGATCGCCAACAAGTTGAACTTCAACGTGTCTCGGTCTTTCAATAAATTTTTCCAAATACAATCCATCGTTATTAAAAGCTGCTTTTGCTTCACGGCTGGCTGTATTAAATGCGTTTTCAATTTCGTTTTCGTTGTATACAATTCTCATTCCTTTTCCACCACCGCCTGCAGTCGCTTTTAACATAATCGGATAGCCAATCTCAGAAGCTGTCTTTTTTGCTTGAGTAATATCTGTCAAAACTCCATCGCTACCAGGAACAACAGGAACACCGCATTTAAGCATCGTTTTTTTTGCAAAAGCTTTATCACCCATATTGCGAATCATATCCGCGGATGGTCCGATAAATTTAATGCCGCTATCTTCGCAAATCTGTGAGAATTCAGCATTCTCAGCCATAAAACCATAACCAGGATGAATAGCATCCACATTGGATATTTCAGCCGCTGATATTATAGCTGGAATTTTCAAATAGCTTTGAGTACTCTGAGGAGGACCAATACAGATGGCTTCGTCTGCTAAAATCACATGTAAAGAATCTTTGTCTGCTTCTGAATATATTGCAACAGTTTTTATTCCAAGCTCCTTGCATGTACGAATTATCCGTAATGCAATTTCCCCACGATTTGCTATTAAAATTTTCTTAAACAAATATTCACCAAAAATAATATTACTTGTTTAACTCAATTTCAAATAGTGGTTGATTGTATTCTACTGGGGATTCGTTATCAACTAGAATTTTAATCACTTTACCACTCACATCAGCTTCGATTTCGTTCATGAGCTTCATTGCCTCCACAATACATAAGACCGTTCCAGGAGAGACAACATCACCCACCTTGATATACGGTTCAGCATCAGGAGCAGGAGATCGATAAAAAGTTCCAACAATAGGTGAATATATTGTATGAATATTGCCGAATTGCTCTTTTGCTTCAGACTTGATTGTTTCAACTTCTGATTTTTCAAAAACCGTTTGTGTTGTTTCTGTAGGAAATTCTACTTTTGTCTGAAAAGGAATATTGTTGGGAGAGTAAAAATTCTTTGAAATTTTGAGTTTAAACTCCCCTTCTTGAATTGATAACTCAGAGACTTCGCTTTTCTCGACAATTTTGATAATTTTTTTTATTAATTCTAAATCCATAAAACAATAAATTTAGTTTTTTATTCTTTCTACGTACTCACCCGTTCGAGTATCAACTTTTAAAATATCATTTTCATTTACAAATAAAGGTACATTAATTGTTGCACCTGTCTCAAGTTTTGCTGGTTTCATTACATTAGTAGCTGTATCGCCTCTGAATCCCGGTTCAGTTTCAACAACTCTTAACTGCATGAAAATGGGAATTTCGCCTGAAATCATTTCTTCGTCGTCATCCAATAAAATCTCTACTTCGCTACCCTCAATTAAAAATACAACTCCTTCCCCGAAAAAATCTTCGGGCACAGTAACTTGCTCGTAAGTTTCGTTATCCATTAGAACCAATCCACCAGCTTCTTTATATAGATACTGATATTTTCTTCTTTCAACGCGAACTATTTCTACTGATTCACCTGAACGAAAAGTATTTTCCAATACTCGTCCCGTTCTTAAGTTTTTTAATGTGGTCCTGACGAATGCTCCCCCTTTGCCAGGTTTAACATGCAAAAAATCAGTTATTGTATAGAGAGAGCCTTTAAATCTGATGATTAAACCATTTCTGAAATCTGAAGTGTCTGCCATAATATTTACTTTTTAATTCTTAAAATTGATTAATGATTAAATTTGTAATGCAAGTTAATGAAAATTTTTGTTATTTGTAAATATTAAAAAGAAAAAAATTTTTGAAGGTTAATTAACTTTTGTAGTATCGTTTACTTTTATATCAGAGAGTTTTACACCATAGAAGAAGTAAAGCATTGGATCTCTTTTGACTCCTTGATAATGCACTTCATAATGCAGATGATTAGAAGTAGAAAGACCTGTGCTACCCATACCAGCAATTAATTGTCCACGTGTTACTTTTTGTCCTACGGTAACGTAAGATTTAGAAAGGTGTGCATACCTAGATTTATATCCGAAGCCATGGTTAATATCAATACAAAGACCATAACCACCATGCCAACCCACTTCTGCTATAACACCATCACCAGAAGCATAAATCGGATCGCCTCGATTTCCACCAATATCAATACCATCATGCATTCGCATAGTTTTAAGGATTGGGTGCCGATATACTCCAAATTGTCTTCCACTAATACTTCCCATTGCAGGTTTTATTGCAGGAATACACGAATACAATTTAAGATTATCTTTGGATTTTTTTGTAAGCTCCTTGTAGGAATATATTTTATTTATCATCAAGTCATTTAACGAAGATGTAATTATATCAACTTCTTCAACAAGTTCGTTGACATCTTTAGATTTTGTAATAAACAAATTATTAAAATTACCACCACCATGACCAACAGCTGTTTCTTTTTTATTAAGTGTGTTTAGATTAACAGCCAGACGTAAATAATTATCTTCTTCAGTTATTTTTTCAAATTTGTTTATAGATTTCAAGAATTTATTTTTAAGTCGGTCAATTTTACTTATAACTTCATCATTCTTTTCTCTTAATTCGTAGTATTTTTCATCGCCAATAGTAAAAAGATTGAAGGAAGAATTAAAAAAGAAAAATAATAAAAAAGTTAAAAGGAAAGTCAAAATAGAAACAGGAATAAAATTCTTTTTGGTAAACTTGGATGTTTTACCAAAGAGAATTTCTAAATCTTTCTTTCTTTTTGATTTAAAAATCATAAAACTCTAAATAATTTGTTTTAAAGATAAAATATTTTTTATAATTATGCAACCTCAATCTTAGATTAAAATAATTTAATTATAAAAATTGCACATTTTAACTAATTTTTACTCATTGCGAACACTTTTTTATATTTTTTCACTTAATGAAGCCTATGAGAAACTAGTAAAGTGTCACTCTGAATCCCGATTTATTGGGATGAAAAATCTCTCTAAAGCATTAAAAATAGATATTTCGCTTCGCTCAATATGACATTTAGTCAATAGATTAGGGTTTACAAAGGCTTCTTAATAATGGAAATTTCATCCTAAAGCATATAAATATCCATCTCTGCAATTAACATATACAATTCCATCCCACACAACTGGTGTTGCTTCGAAGCTTACACCTGGCATAAATTTATCAATTTTTTCCAATCTTACTTTGAAATATTCTCCTTTTTTATTTTGCACAACGTTTTTTTCAGTAGATTTAGCATTTTCGTAATGAATTTCAAAAAGATTTACTCCATCATAAGTTGCCGAAACCAGTTTATTTCCATCCGTGAAAATCGGTGTTGTAATGGAAGTCCCAATATTTTGATTAGCAGCAATAACCGGCTTGTCACATTTATTTTTTTTCAAAGGATCATCAACTTTTTCACCTGTTATTTGGTCTTGTGAACCAATATATAATTTTCCTTCAATTGTATTCGTCGCGAATAAATACGGAAGTTCACCATTGTTGTATTCATCATTCAAAGCCACTGAACCTATTATGCCCCCTTTCCAACTTGAGAAATTCTTGTCTCCAGTCGGTAAATACCACTCAACAGAGTCAACATCCATTTTATGTAAATCAAGTTTTAATACCCCTCCTTTACCAGGGATATATTCTTTTTCGATAGCAGCAAATAATTTCCCATCAATAGAAATGACAGCTGACCCATCAATATCCGAACCTGTATAATAATCAAAAATAATTTCACGAGTTTTTATATTGATACCGTAAATATGTCCAGCACCTGAAGCAACATAGACAATATCACCAAATCGGGCAGGTGATGATTCGGTTACAAGATTTCGGCTATGTTTCGAAATATCTGCATCATCATATAATTTGACTTCTGCTAAAATTTTCGGTTGTATTATTTTATCCAATTCTTGTGCATCACTCACTTTACTGCTTAAAAAATATCCAATTGCATTTTCGGAGCCATTGAACAACTCACCATTTTTCAGATCAATTGGACTGCTATCATTATCCTGACTGTAACTATCTGTCTTTCTATGATGTATTCTCCACAACTCTTTCCCAGTGCGAAAAGATACAGCTCTCAGACTTGTTCTCAAATGAGGTAAAGGTTCTTTATGCAGTGTCCCACGACTCCCCTGTAGTATTACAAGACGATTATCTTCATCTGCAGTTGGGTCAACATAAACAGTGGGACTTCCTTTTAGAATATCATCAAATTTATATCGCCAAACTTCTTTGAATGAATCAATTTCTATTTTTCTCAGATTATGGTCATAAGATGGACATACTAAATAGATTTTTCCCTTGTCCTTAATAACAGCAGGTTGGCCAGTCCAACCGGCACCACACCAAGTTTCCATACCTTTTCGGTATGTTTGACCACAACCTAACTTAAACTTATTTATAAGTTTTAATTTTTTGGGTATGCCTCTCCCATAAAAACGGCGTTGATCGTTACCCAGAAAAGTTGGAACAAGTAATTCATAGTCAGTTTGTTGATTAAGTGTGATATTACTGTCTATTTTTCCAAGAGTATCTTTTAATACTTGTGGAAGTACAGTAGCACTTATACC
>JAFGID010000137.1 GCA_016929735.1 Ignavibacteriales bacterium
AAGAAATTACTTGCAACTGAAAAAGTTGATTCACATCCAAATACAATAAAACTCACTCCTGATTGCAAATATCTTTTTGTATCTTGTCGCGGTCCAAATAATCCCAAGGGATATGTAAATAGAAGTCCAAGAAATGGTGAATTTTCATTAATTCAAACATCGGATTTTAAAACACTTGCAAGATGGACAGCAGGAAATCAGCCAACTGGATTAGATGTATCTCCTGACGGTTTATATCTTATTGCTACTGACTTCAATGACAATATGTTAAATTTATATTTAATATCAAAAATAATTATCACTGAGGAGGAAACAAAATGAAAAAATTTATTATTCCAATTATTGCTATTCTGCTCGTAAACTGCAGCGGAGGACTAAAACTTTCTGATGATGGAACACCCGAGAAGACATTTGTAACATCATTTCTTAATCTTATGATTGAAGAAGAACGTGATTATGAACAAATGAGAGAATTCATTTCTCCTTCATATCTCATAGAGAAAAATGCACATGATTACAAAGTTAATTCCTATTTCCCTGTCGGCTTCAGTGTTGATTCTTACAATGAAGGTGTTATTATAACACAAATCTGGGGCGAAGATAAATCTTGGGTTCATCAACTTACCTTTAAAGTTGTTATCGAAAACGAAAAATATTATCTTTATCCTAGTAGTAATGACGGTGAATGGATTGATCCTTGGTTCGGAATTAATGCTTACATAAATGATTAATTTAAATACTTGAAGTTACAAACAAAATAAACTTATAAATAAATTCGGGGGATAAATGAAGTTTCAAAAACTTTTGGTGTTTTCTTTTACATTGTTTTTACTCAGCTGTTTATCGCTTTATTCACAAAAGGTATATTCCTGTGAATATAAAAGTGATGCACATGTAAAAGTGTATGTTTCCGATTACAAGAGCGATGCTGATTTAGTCGTTTACAAATGCAGTTATAAAAGTGATGCTTATGGTAATTCGGGTCTATGGTATTTCTGCGAATATAAAAGCGACGCTGATAAGAAAATTTATTTCACTGATTACAAAAGTGATGCAGATTTGATTATTTATTTTTCCGATTATAAAAGTGACGTAGGTTGGAGAAATAAATCAAAGATGCATTTGATGTATTAATTAGAATTTCGAATACAGAAGTCAGAATACAGAAGTTTAAAAGTGGGTTTTATTCTGACTTCTTTTTTCATTCACAATTAAGCATTAAAATATTAATTATTGTAAAAACTTTCAATTCCTGGATATTTCAATTTCTCAACCGCTTGTTCTTTCGACATAATAAAATATTGAATTTCCCCTTCTGAGCATAATTTACCATCAGGGTCAAATATCTTCGTTGTAATATTTGCGAGATTTTTATTGACTTCCTTCAATTCTGCAGTTATTTTTATTTTACCTTTATTAGTAAAAACGGGTCGCTTATATCTGACTGAAATTCTGGATGTTACTCCACCTGTTTCCAATTTTGTATAGACAAACCAACTCGCGATTTCATCCATCAAAGTTGATTGAATACCGCCGTGCAATATATTATCATAGCCTTGCAAATAATCTTTTGGTTGCCATTCACAAATAATTTCACTTCCATTATCAAGAAATTCCATTTGCAATCCCATTTGATTATGAGGACTGCAACCAAAGCAAAAATAATTTTCTCTATTTTTGAAAGGATTGAATATTTTTTTCATAGTCATATAGAATAATTTTGTTTTTGATATTTGTTTAATTATGTTTATGTTTTAATAGTAAAAATTACATTTTAAAAATATTAAAATGGTAATTAATATGTCAAAGAAAATTAGACCTATTGCTATATTTATATTTTTTCCCTCGCTTTTATTTTCTCAAGTTGAAAATTTCGATTATTACAAGCAACTTAATGATGAGGAAGCTCGTCTTATTGAATATAAAGATTCAGATGATATGTTGAAAATTAAACTTGAACAATTAGATTATATAAACAAAAGTCGAAAAAAATATAATACAGATCCAGTTAAAATGGATATTCTTGCATGTCGTGTTGCAAACAAACAATCTAAAGAAGCCGCGGAAGAAAAATTTAATGGACATTGGAACACACGGGGTGAAAAGCCATATCACCGATGGGCAGATGCTGGAGGACAAGACCATATCGGTGAAAATGCAGCTTCGATGTGGTATTCAACCAAGTATAATAAAAGTTTTGGAAACCAACTAAACTTGATGAAAAAAGCACACGACGGATTTATGTCCGAGACTCCTCCTAATGATGGACATAAAAAGCAAGTTATTGATCCAATTCATAATTATATTGGTATTGGTTGTTATATAACTGACCATGAATTTAGATATTACGAAGAATATATCGACCGATATATTAAATTTGTTGATATTACTCCCGATAAAAGCAATCCAGATGGAAATCTGTTATTTGTAAAACCAATTTTAGATAAACATTTTGTATATGCAGTTTTTGTTTTTTATGAACCTCTTCCCTCTCCTATGACTGTCGAAGAAGTTAATTCAATGGGCTCATATCCCGATTACACTGACGAAACTGTTTTGTCCATTTGGCCATGGGATATTGAGTATGTTGAATCAACAGGAAATTACAGAATTCCATTTTCATTTATTAAAAGTGGATCGTATTACTTTCATATTTATTTAAGCGAGGAAAAATTTACAGAAGGTTATGCAAGTACTGAGGGCAAAATTCAGGCATCGGGAATAGTGATTTTTGTTAAATAAATTTTCTTTGTGAACTCTGCGTTTTTTTACTTTGCGAACATTGCGTGAAATAAAATTTAAAAGGATATAAATAATGAAACGAAAAACTTTTATTAAAACATTAATTTTAACTTCAGGTGCGATTATGATTGGTAATAAAAAACTTTTTGCTAAGAATAATAATGAAGATAGTATTACTCTTAAAATGATTTACAATAACTTTTCTTCTAATTCTGAATTGAAAAACGAATGGGGACTATCAATTTGGATTGAATATAAAAATGATGTCGTGTTATTCGATACGGGAGGTAATCCTTTAGCACTTTGGGAAAACATTGAAAAGTTAAATTTAGATACAGAAAAAATTTCTACAACTATTATCTCTCATTTACATTGGGATCACATTAATGGACTTCCATTGATTCTTGAAAAGACAAATAATAAACCAATAATTTATGTCCCCGATTTTGACTTACAGAAAATCAAAGAAACAGCTTCGAATGGAAATTTTATTGGAATAACCGAACCACAAAAAATAAACGATTTTATTTGGTCAACTGGACAGATGGATGCAAGTTATAAAAATATTTCTTTTTATGAACAATCAATTATTATCGAGAAAAATAATTCTATTTACATTTTTACAGGTTGTTCTCATCCGGGTATAGTTGAAATTGTTGAAAAGGTAATATCTATTTTTCCAAATAAAATAATTCAAATAGTCGCAGGTGGATTTCATTTGCTTCAACATAGTGATGAACAAGTAAAAAATATTTCTGACAAATTAAAGGAATTAAAAATACAAAAAATCGCACCCTCTCATTGCACGGGTGAAAAGGCTATTGAATTATTTAAGAATGAATGGAAAGAATATTTTGTTGATTTTAACCTCGGAGATAATTTTATTATATGAAAGATATAAAAGATTATTTAAAGGTAAACAGACAAGGATGGAATAAACGAACACCTTATCATGTTAAATCAGATTTCTATGATGTTAAAAATTTTATTAAAGGGAAGTCTTCATTAAATGAAATTGAAATTAACTTGTTGGGAAATATTAAAGGCAAATCTTTACTACATCTTCAATGCCATTTTGGACAAGATACAATTTCATTAGGAAGAATGGGTGCAAAAGTAACTGGGGTTGATTTTTCAGATAAAGCAATTAAATATGCAAATTTATTAGCAAGAAAAACAAATGTTCAAGCAGTTTTTATTTGCTGTAACATTTACGACTTACCGAATTATTTAAATAAAAAATTTGATATAGTATTTTCAAGTTATGGCACTATCGGATGGTTACCTGATTTAAACAGGTGGGCAAAAATCATTTCTAAATATTTAAAGTCAAATGGAAAATTTATTTTTGTCGAATTTCATCCTTTCATTTGGATGTTTGATGATAAACTCAAAAATATTGATTATATTTATTTCAATTCTGGTCCCATCGTTGAAACAATTAAAGGAACTTACACTGATAGGAATGCACCAATAAAAAACGACTATATTTGTTGGAATCATAGCTTAAGTGAAGTATTAAACAGCCTAATAAAAAATGGATTAACAATCACATCTTTTGACGAGTTTGATTATTCACCATATAACTATTTGTATAATATGGAAGAATTTGAACCAAAAAAATTCCGAATTAAACACTTTCAAAATAAGATACCAATGATTTATTCAATCATCGCTACTAAAAGAAAATAATATTTTATATTTTCGCAACAAAATTTTATTAGTACTTTACAATAAACCAATAATTATATAAAAGTAACAAATTTAAGTATAGTGTTAGATAGTGGTATAAATATTATCGAGAAAATTAAGAAAGGTGATCAGCGAGCATTCAAAAAATTGTTTGAGCAATTTTATGATGTCCTTTGTCGATTTTCTTATCTAATAATTAAAGATAAATTCATCGCTGAAGATATTGTTCAAAATGTTTTTATTAAAATTTGGGAAATAAAAGATAAACTTGAAATTAATACTTCAATTAAATCTTACTTATATTCTGCGGTTAAAAATTCATCGTAAAACTATTTATTATGAGATAAAAAATTATGTATAAATATCAATTAGGGATTTGATGTTAATAAAAATAACTCGCAAATTCATCTTACACTTATCGGAACAAGACCATCTACTGAAGCAATATGCCCTTGTGTGATGGTTTACCTGGATGATGTTGATTATAAAACCTCATTTGATACTGAAGGAATTTATAGAATTATAATTAACCAACCCAATAGTGGTGCACTTGAAAGTAGTGTATTCGTTCAGTAATAATTATCAAAATTAAAATTATTTTTTTTTAATTTCGCATAATCAATTAAAGAAGATAACTCTATAGAAAGAAAATAAGAAATGAAAGATATACTGCGAATTGGTGTAATAATAATTTTGGGATTAGTACACTTTACATATCTGATGGTATCCTTTTTCATCGTATTTACTGTAATTTTTGAATACAAAGATTTCTTTAATATTATTTTATCTCTATTTGATTTATTCCAAACTAATATATCTGGAAAATACATTAATACTGGTTATACCGAACTCATGTTAATACCTTTTTATCTTTTTCTTATTTTACTAATAATCACTACACTAATATTGTTATTCAACTTAATTGTAAAAACCGCCAAAATGACAGCAGCGTTCAATATGAATGAGTTGGAAAAGTTTTTGTTTATTGATAGGAAAAGAACCATAAAATTTATAACGATGCTTGCAATACCACTTATTTATTTCGCATTTCTAAAAATTTTTAGCCCCATCCAACTAAAAAATGAATTATTATTCGTTATGATTCAGAATACAATTTGCCATTTTGGCGTTTTTGTTTTTGTGATTTTCATCAAATCACTAAAAGATAAATTACACGATGAAAATACCAAAAGAAAATGGCATCATCCTTTAATTGAATTTTATGTAAAATTTTCATTCTTACTTTTATCGCTAATTTTGATAGTTCTACCTTATATCTTAAACTTAAATTTGATGCAAAATTTCACCAATATTTTATTATTTAATGCCTTTCTCGCCATATCCTTCTACATTAACTATAAATTCTATACCGAGAACTTCTTTGAATTAATCGAAGAATTTTAAAAATACCGTAGAATTAACAATTTAATGGATTAAATGCTTAAATTATCGTAATTTACATTGATTTCGCGGGCAAAATTGATTAGTTTTGTAAGTTTTCTTTTAAAATTATTATAATATTTTATGAAAAATAGAAAATTTTCACTAATTCTTACATTTTTATTTGTCTTTAATTCAATTTTCGTTGCACAAATTACACTAAAAGAACTACCAAAAATAGATTACGAAAAAATAAATCCTGTAATATTTGGTAAAACTACCGCACGAACGATAATACCACTGAACGAAAATTGGACTTGTTATCCTGAAAATATTTCACAACAGACAAAAGTCAACATTCCGTGTTCATTCTCAGGTACTGATATTTTCTATTTTGTAACAAACTTTAATTTATCTAATACTCAAATAAACAATTTTGCATTTTTCTTAAATTTTTTTGGTATCAGCTATTATTCTGAAGTTGAAATAAATGATATGATTATTTTCAAATCTAAAGGAGGTGAAATTCCCTTTAGACTTAAAATCCCAAATGAGATATTACACTCAGAAAAACCAAACAATCTAAAGATAAAAATTCATCACAATCTTAATTCGAAATCAACAATACCATTTAATAAAAATTATCTTTCACCTGAGAATCTTGGGGGTATTACAAGAGATGTTTTTTTAGAATTGGTACCAAAGATCCATTTCGAAAATTATGACATAAAATACAGTATAACAAAAGATAATTCATCCGCGAATCTGAATATTTTCTTCAAATTAAATGATCTGACTGACAATATCAATTTTAATAGCTTTACAGTGGATGCCACATTACTAAATAAATTTAAGCAAGAAATAAAATCATACAAAGGAGTTGGTGGAAATTTTTCTATTGACAAAATAAATAGTTTTAATATCGCTCTTGAGAATCCTGCACTTTGGTCGCCTGCTTCACCTGATTATTATTACATCACCTTAAAACTAATATCGAGTAATCAAATAATTGACGAAGTTACTCAACTAGTATCTTTTTCATCAAAGAAAATCGAAGAGGATAAAATCTACTTTAATGGAAAACCGTTAAAAATTTTAGGCACTACATATTATTCCTACGATGCAAAATATAAAAATTTAATATCCTACCAAAAACTCGTTGAAGATTTAAAGCTAATAAAAAATACAGGTTTTAACGCGGTTCGTTTTGCTAAGCATCTGCCGCATCCTTTTGCTCTTGAAATATGTCAGGAATTAGGTTTGTTGGCTTTTATTGAATTACCAATTAATTCGATTTACGATGAATTATGTAGTGATGAATTATTTCAAAAAAAAGCAAAAGAATATCTCGAAGAGTTTATTGATAATTACGGAAAATATCCTTCTGTATTAGCAATCGGTTTAGGTAGTTCTTACATTCCAGATTCGGAAGAGCAAATCAACTTCATAAACGAATTAAATCGTCTTGTAAAAGAAAAATTACACATTCTAACATACGCATCTTTCGTATCCTTTCCCCAAATTGTAATTGACGATCTTGATTTTTATGGTGTAGAAATTTATTCTAAACCAATCGAACAAATTAAGGAGGAATTAAGTCGCTCAATTGAAACATTTGGCAAGGCAAAAATATTCTTCAGTGAGATAACATACCCAAATTATAACGGCAGTACAAACGGATATGAAAATCCGTTTTCTCTTGAAGCACAAGCAAAATATTTCAGTGATATTTTTACGCTTACCGAAGAACAAGAAATTACTACTACCTTTCTGAATACCCTCCTGCAATATAAAGGAGATTACCCCTCATTATATTCTGGTTTCAATCAAGAAGGGAAATATTCAATTTCTATAATCAGCAAGCAGCATGGATTAAATACAATAGCCTACAAACTAATAAAATCAAAATTGATATCTGGAGAGCAAGTTACAATACCAATCGGCAATAAAGATAAAGGAGCTCCATTATTTTTTATATTAGTCGGACTTTTATTATTGGTATTAACCGCATTACTAATTAATTCAAAACGTAAATTCAGGGAAGATGTTTCAAGATCATTATTAAAACCTTACAACTTTTTTTCTGATATAAGAGACCATCGGATATTCGCAGGTATCCATATATTTTTTATGATGTTATTGCTTTCAGCTTCAGCTGCGTTGCTAATTGAAAATATTCTCTTTTATTTCCGCGCTAATATTTTATTTGATAAATTTTTACTCTCTTTTGGCTCAAAAACATTAATTGACATTGTGGGTTATTTGGCTTGGAATACAGAAATGGGCTTCCTTATTTTGTTTGGTTCAATCATTATTCTAATTATTCTTTTGAGTATTATTATACATATATTTTCTTTTTTTATTAGGACAAAAATTTTATTCTCAAGCATATTTTTCTTACTTATCTGGGCGTTGGTTCCACTAACATTGTTAATTCCAATAGAGTTAATTTTATATCGTGTCCTTTTAGAAAATATTATTAACGTATATATTTTTATCTTTTTGGGAATTTGCTTTATCTGGTTAATACAACGAATAATAAAAGGTATCTACATAATTTTTGATGTACGTCCAATTTTTGTTTACCTAATTAGTTTTTTACTTATCTTAATAACTATTGGTGGATTGGTATTTTATTTCCAACTTACTGAGTCAACAATCTATTTTATCGTTAATGCTATTAAGCAGTATAGTTTTTTATAATCTATATCTTCGGAGTTTAGTTGTACCTATCTAAATTAGAATTATTTGGTTTCAAATCGTTTGCGGCTAAGACAACAATTAATTTTACTCGTGCAATTACAGGAATAGTCGGACCAAACGGTTGTGGAAAGACAAACATTGTTGATGCTCTTAGGTGGTGCCTTGGCGAGCAGAAAAGTAGTACTCTCCGAAGTGATAAAATGGAAAACGTAATTTTCAATGGTACAAGAAACCGTAAACCGATGGGTATGTGCGAAGTTTCAATGATATTACAAAATGATAAAGGAATTCTTCCTTCTGATTTTACTGAGATAAATATTACAAGAAGATTATATCGAAGCGGTGAAAGCGAATATTTGTTAAACAAAAATTTATGCCGTCTAAAAGATATAACAAACCTTTTTATGGATACAGGAATGGGAACAAATGCCTATTCTGTTATCGAATTGAAAATGGTTGAAACAATTTTAAGTAATAAAGCAGACGAAAGACGAAACATGTTCGAAGAAGCTGCAGGTGTAAATAAATTTAAACACAGAAAAAGATTAGCATTGAAAAAATTGGATGAAGTCAAAGCTGATTTAACACGAGTAAACGATATAGTTTCTGAAATAGAGAAAAATGTCCGTTCATTAGAAAGACAAGCACAAAGAGCAGATAAATATTTCGAGATACAGACAATCTTAAAAGATTTAGAATTAAACCTTTCAGAAAGACAATTTTTAGTTTATACAAATGATGTTAATACAAATAATAATAAAATTATTTTGCTGAATAATAACCGTGACGATGTTGATAAAGAAATACGTGAACAAGAAAATGAGCTTATTAAAATCAATGAAACGATAAACCAAATTGAAGAAAAATTAACTGCAAAGCGTCAAGAGAAATTAGACAAATCAAATGAAATAAACCGGTTAAGCCAGAATATTTCAATAACAAACGAGAGAATTAAATTTTTAGAAATAAGCATTGAGAATTATAATCAGGATATAGAAGAATTATTTAGTCAGGATGTTGATTTAAATAAAGTCATCGAGGATAATAGAAATAAAGTTGAAGATTTGAAAGTAGTGATATCTTCACTCGAAAATTTTATTGAAGAAGATGATAAGAACATTCAAGCTGAGCGAATTACATTAAATGAAAAAAAATCTGAATTAAAAAAATTGACTGATGTTTCGATTCAAGTGCATAAAGAAATAAATCTTCAGGAAAATAAAATCGAGACACAAAAAGATAAACAAATAAAAAACCAAGCAGAAATGGAAATATATAGCGACAGAATAAATAAATTAACAATAGACTTAGCAAAATCTGCCGGTTACTTGGAGGAGTTATTAACAGAAAAAGATACAACGAAATCAAAATTATTAGAATATGAGGAATTACTTGTTCAAAAGCAGAATGAAAAAAACGAACTTGAATCACAACTAAATTTATTACGACAGAAAGAATTAGAAATAAAGAGTACAACTAATGAACTTATTAACCGTTCGGAATTTTTGAAAGAAATTATTACTAATCTTGAAGGAATATCTTCAGGTTCAAAAGCTTTGCTAACGAATGATAGTTGGAAGAAGCAAGAAAAAATACTTCTTGCGGATGCTGGTAATACAGATGAAAATTACAAATATGCAATTGACTCAGCATTAAAAAACGTACTTAGTAATTTTTTAATTGAAAACCTTAACGATTTAAATTCAGCAATTGAATATTTAAAGAATAACGACTTAGGGAAAGCTGCTTTCTACTTAAATTCTCTTTCTAAACAGTCTGAAAAAGGTTTAATTCAAAAACTATATAATAGAAGCATTAACAAAAAGTCTAAAAAAATAGAGAGAGAAAACTCTTTTATTGTTTGGGCTTCGGACATAGTTAATACTTCAAAAAAATGGAAATCATATTTTGATAAACTTCTTCAAAATATTGCAATTGTTAATGACATTAGTTCGGCGATCAATCTTTGCTCAAATTACCCCGGATTCAGTTTTGTTACTATCGAGGGGGACATTGTAAAAAGTAGTGGAGTGATTGAGGCAGGTTCCCTACCCAAAGCAGATGATACGGTTTTTGGTAGGAAAGAAATTCTTGAAAACATTTTAATTGAAATTCCAAAACTTGATAGTGAATTGGAAAAGTTAAGAGTCGTAATCCAGGAGATTGAAGATAAATTATCAAAAATAGAATTAAAAGCAATTTCTGAACAAGGAAGAATAATTTTAAATGACCTGAATAATATCGAAAAGCAAATTTCACAATTTGAATTTGAGCAGGAAAAAGTAAAATCAGAAATTGAAAATTCTCAAACAAGTATTCAAGAACTTACAAATGAAAACGGATTGCTTGACGAGACAAATTCTAAAGCAGAGGTTGAATTACAAAAATTATCCGAAAGGAATAAAGAACTAGAAGATGAGATTCAATCTGCAACAGAATACGTTAAATTTTTGGAAGAGGAATTTAACACATCAATTGAAAACCATAACGAGAAGAAATTATCCCTTGAAAGAAATAAAGGTATTTTACAAAATTCATTAAATACAATAACAGCTTCTGAAACAACACGAGAAAATATAAAAAACAAAATCGCTAAGCTTAGGGATGATTGCTTGAAATCTCAAAATAATATTACTGAGCTCACTGATGAAATAAAAATTTTTCAAGACGAACTTGAACAATTAAACCGGCAATTTCAAATCATCGCAAGCGAAGAAAACGAAATAAATAATCAGATTCAAAAAATTAAACATTCCTCTGCAGAACAGGTAAATAGACTTAATCAATTTAGGAATAAGCGTCAAGAGATATCAGAAAAAATTCATCTAATTGATATGGAATTGCAAAGAATAAATTTCAAAATTGAAACTTTACAAAATCATATAAAAGAAGAATACAATATTGAACTTTCATTAAAAGAATTCGATAACCTTGATACTTTTGATTTCCAAGAAACCACAAATCAAGTCAACGAATTGAAAAATAAGATTAAGAAAATCGGACCTGTAAATCCATTAGCTTACACAGAATATCAAGAGGAAAAAGAGAGATTAGAATTCCTACAAAAACAGAGGGATGACCTGATTGAATCAGAAAAGGATCTAATTAAGACAATAGAGGAAATCAATACTACCGCTATAGCATTATTTAACGAAACATTTGAAAAAATTAAGGAAAGTTTTAAGAAAATTTTCAGAACCTTGTTCGATCCCGGTGATGAGGCAGACTTGATTTTAGAAGAAGGTGTTGACCCACTCGAAGCGAAAATAGAAATTATTGCAAAGCCAAAAGGTAAACGTCCAACTTCAATCGATTTGCTTAGTGGAGGTGAAAAAACTTTAACTGCTATCGCTCTTTTATTTGCAATTTATTTAGTCAAGCCAAGCCCATTTTGTGTACTTGACGAGGTTGATGCTCCACTCGATGACGCTAATATTGACAGATTCTGCAGATTGCTCAAAGAATTTTCTGATAAATCTCAATTTATTATTGTAACTCATAACAAGCGTACGATGGAATCGACTGAAAATTTATATGGTGTTACAATGCAGGAAGAAGGAGTGTCGAAGTTGGTTGGCGTTCAATTCAATGAAGAAATACAGGCTACGGGATGATTGGTAATAATTTACACAAGAATTTTAAAATATTTGTTGATTTTGATGGAACTATTAGTCCAGTTGATGTTGGCGAAGAAATTTTTTTGAAATTCGGTGATAAAATTGAAGCACAAAATATTATTGAACGTTGGATAAATAAAGAAATAAATTCTTACACAAGTTGGAATTTATTATGTGAAACGATAAAAAATTTTAATCAAACTGATTTTGATGATTTTATTGATAGCATAAAGCTTGAACCCTCTTTCAAAAATCTGATAAATTTTTGTTCAGAGAATAATTTTGATTTATGCATCTTGAGTGACGGGCTTGATTATTATATAAAAAGAATTTTGACAAATGAAAATATTTTTGATATTCCTGTTTTTTCAAATCAAATATTAATTGATAATGAAAATAAGTTACGACCAATTTTCCCATTTACTGATGAAGAGTGTAAAAGATGTGGTAACTGCAAACGAAATCATATACTAAATTTTTCTGATGATTCTGATTATACCGTTTACATAGGTGACGGTAATTCCGATACTTGCCCTGCACAGCATTGTGATTTCATTTTTGCAAAAAAATCTTTGTTAAAATTTTGCGAAATAAATAGAATCTCATATTATCCATTTAAGAATTTTAACGAGGTAGTTACAATTCTTAATGAACTAAAAAACAGAAAAAGATTAAAGAAACGTCATCAGGCAGAACTTAAAAGAAGAGAAGTATATATTCAAGGATGAAACAAATGGGCAATTTTTCAGCAAAAGTATTTAATTATAGAAGTTACTCCCCTGTTCCTTTTTTGATTGTTATGTTCATATTTCAAAAAACGACTATATTAAGTTTAGTTATCGGATTTGGAATAGTTTTTATTGGCGAATTTATTCGCCTATGGGGTGTGTCCTACGCTGGTAGCGAAACACGTACTACAGGTGATGTCGGTGGAACAAATCTTGTAATTTCAGGACCCTTTGCTTACGTACGTAATCCTCTTTACGTTGGAAATATATTTATCTATATAGGGGTGGGTGTAATGTCAATGGCATTATTCCCTTATTTGCAAATTGGAGCATTTATCTTTTTTTATATTCAATACAGAATAATTGTTAATGACGAAGAGAAATATCTTGTCAATAGATTTGGTTCGGATTACGAAGCATACAGAAAAAATGTTTTACGATTTATTCCGAAGTTATGGCCATATAAAAACAAAAATCTTAAACAACCCAATTTTAGTTTTAAAGACGGATTAAAATCGGAAAGCAGGACACTACAAGCAATAACAATCGTTACGATAATTTTAGTTGTATTACACATTATTAGTCTTGATTAAGGTAGATTAGATTTATTTATGTTAAATAATAAAAAAATAATGTTCATTGTCGGAGAGACTTCAGCAGATTTACATACTTCCGTTGTCTTAGATAAATTAAAAAATATTGACGACCAACTCGAATTTATTGGTACTGGTGGAGATAAAATGATTTCAAGCGGTTTGAATTCTATTTATCATATTAGAGATTTATCTATACTCGGTTTTAGTGAAGTTTTAAAACACATCCCCTTTATTAAGAAAGTAAAAAAAAAAGTAATTGATACTATTAATAAGGAAAAAATTAATACGGTGGTTCTGGTAGATTATCCTGAATTTAATTTAAGTATTGCTGAAAAAATTCGTAATAAAGTAAAAAACATAATTTATTTTATTTCGCCCCAGATATGGGCTTGGAGAAAAGGTAGAATTAATAAGATGAAAAGGTTGCTTGATAAAATGATTGTTGTCTTTCCTTTTGAAAAGGAAATTTATGAGCAAGCAAAAATCGATGTAGAATACGTTGGACATCCACTTTCTGAAAGAATCAGTGAACATAAATTTATATCAAGAGATGAATTCTTTAAAAAATTCAATTTGAATTCAACAAAGGGAATTCTATTACTTATGCCCGGCAGTCGACTACAGGAAGTAAAAAAAATATTACCTGAAGTTATGAAAGCAGCTGAAGAACTTGCAAATAAATATAATCTACAAATAATTATCGCTGGAGCACAAAATATTTCAGATGAAGATTACAATAATTTTGCTGGTAGTAAAAATTTTCATTTATTAAGAGATTTTAATTATGAACTATTAAGATATTCAAAATTTGGAATAATAAAATCGGGCACTTCAACAGTAGAAGCAGCTTTAAGCGAATTACCGTTTGTGGTTGTTTATTCGACAAGTGCATTGACACATTTTATTGGTAAGAAGTTAATAAAAATTAATTACATCGCAATGCCGAATATAATTGCTAATAAAAAAATCGTCGAGGAATTAATTCAAAAAGAAGTTAATAAAAAACGAATTTTTGAAACTTGCGATAAAATATTAAGCGATGACAAAAAATTAAATACAATTAAAAGTAACTTACGTAAAGTAAAGGAAAAATTAAATAGTCAGAATTGTTCAATAAAAACAGCTGAGATTATATATTCATTCGTGAATGAAAAATAAAAGAAATAAACGTAATTTTTTAAGAAAAATTGGATTTGTAATACTTCCATTTCTGTTTGATGTATTATGCAAAACATTACGAGTTAAAGTCAAAAATAAAAATAACATTGAAAGATTTATAAAGGAAAGGCAAAACTTTGTTATTGCATTTTGGCACGGAACAATGTTGTATGCTTGGTATTATTGCAGAAAAAATAAAATGGCAGCATTGGTAAGTCAAAGTAAAGATGGTGAATTATTGACGAGAATTCTAAAAAAATGGAGATATAATATTGTTCGTGGCTCAAGCAGCATCGGCGGAAAAGAAGCAATAAATATTATGGTTGATTTATCAAAAGAAGATTACTCAATAGCTATTACACCGGATGGACCAAGAGGACCTGCTTTGGAAATGAAAGCAGGAGCAGTTGTTACTGCAAAGAAAAGTGCAATTCCGCTTGTTTTGATAGCAGTTGCATATAAGCGAAAAAAAATATTAAATAGTTGGGATAAATTTCAGATTCCTTTTCCGTTCACAAAGTGTTGTATTGTATTTGCTGAACCAATAATAATAGAGAATCATCTTACGTATGAAGAAACAAACGAAATGATTAAGAAGAGCGAAATGGAATTAAAAAAAATAACGAAGGAGGCAATTAGTCTTGCCTAAATTTTTAAGAATCATATTATCTCCTTTTACTATCATTTACTTTTTAGTAATAAAAATTCGCAATATATTTTTTGATAAAAACATTTTTAAAACTGAGAAATGTTCAGTTCCCGTAATTTCAGTGGGAAGTTTGGCAATCGGTGGTTCAGGAAAAACACCAGGAACAATTTTTTTCACAAATTTACTAAAGAAAAATAAAATCAATGTGGGTGTTCTCAGTCGAGGTTATAGACGCGAGACCAAAGGGTATCTTCTTGTGTCAGATGGTAAAAAAAATTTTACCAGTGTAACTGAAAGCGGAGATGAGATTTTTCTGATAAGTGAGGAATGTAATGTTCCGACCGCAGTTGCTGAAAGAAGGGTTGAGGGGACAAAGAAATTTATCCAAGATATTCCATCTCTCGAAGCTATTGTGTTAGACGATGCTTTTCAGCATAGATGGATACACAGGGATTTAAATATTTTAATTATTGACCAAGATTTTATGTTTAATGATTCAAAAATGGATAGATATATAATTCCACTTGGTATGTTAAGGGAACCATTAAGCGCCATCAAACGTGCTGACGTAATTATTATAAACAGAAAATTTTCTGAGAAAAAAGAAATCCCTGATTGGTTTTTAAAATACTACAATAACGATAAAATATTTTACGGTTATTACGAAGCTACTGGGATAAGCGATTTAAAGGATAAGAAATTTTTCAAACTGAAAGATTTTATCGGACAGAAAAGTGTGGCTGTGTGTGGCATTGCACGACCTAAATCGTTCTTAAAAATATTGAATGAGAATAAAATTACACCTATTGATAAAGTAATTTTAGAGGACCATAAGAATTACACATTGTCAGATATAAATTTGATAAGACATAAATTCTATAAAAGTAATGCGTATTCAGTTTTAACTACACATAAAGATGCTGTAAAGTTAACAAAATTTACTAAAGAATTGGATGACATTGAAATTTATTATCTTATGATGGAATTTAAAATTGAAGACGAGAAAAAAATCAACAAATTGTTAATAGAAAAAATAAAGAAACAATAAATAATATTTTTAATTAAATAGGAAAACTAAATGAAGAAACAAATTAAAACTCCGAAGTATGTCTACTTTTTTGGTGGCAAAAAAGCTGATGGAAAAGCTGATATGAAAAATTTGTTAGGTGGTAAGGGAGCAAATTTAGCTGAAATGGTTAACATTGGTTTACCAGTTCCAGCAGGTTTTACCATCACAACAGAGGTATGTACAGCATACTATGAAAACAAACGGAAATATCCAAAAGAATTAGAAAAACAAATATTGGATGCACTTCGTAAAACGGAAAAGGAAATGGGTGCAAAATTTGGAGATCCAAATAATCCTTTATTAGTTTCGGTTCGCTCAGGGGCAAGAGCATCAATGCCTGGTATGATGGAAACTGTATTAAATGTCGGTTTGAATAATATTACACGGGCCGGTTTGATAAAAAAAACTGGTAATCCACGTTTTGTATACGACTCACAAAGAAGATTAATCCAGATGTATTCTGACGTTGTAATGGAAAAAGCTGCAGGTATCGAAACAGCAGAAGGCAAAGGAGTTCGTATGCAATTAGAACACGAACTGCATAAAATGAAAGAGCAAAAAGGTTATAAGAATGATACAGATCTAACCGCAGATGACCTTAAAGAACTAATAGAGATTTACAAAAGTAAAGTTAAAGAAGTTCTCGGAAAACCTTTCCCCGAAGATGCAATGGAACAATTGTGGGGTGCTATTGGTGCAGTATTCCAAAGTTGGATGGGTAAGAGAGCAATTGCTTACAGAAGAATTGAGGGAATACCCGACAATTGGGGAACCGCAGTAAATGTTCAATCAATGGTTTTTGGTAATATGGGCGATACTTCTGCAACGGGTGTTGCATTTACACGAAATCCTGCTACTGGCGAAAATTATTTTTATGGTGAATGGTTATCTAATGCACAAGGCGAGGATGTTGTTGCTGGCATTAGAACTCCGAATCCAATTAATGAAGTTGGAAAATCAGAACATACTGAACATTTAGTATCTTTGGAAAAAGCAATGCCTGAAGCATACAAAAAATTAGATAAAATACAAAAAAATCTTGAGAAGCATTATAAAGATATGCTTGACATAGAGTTTACTATTCAAGAGAAAAAATTATATATGTTACAATGCCGTGTTGGAAAGAGAAATGGAACTGCTGCCGTAAAGATGGCTCTTGATATGTTAAAAGAAAAGTTGATTGATGAAAAAACAGCAATTATGCGTGTGCAACCATCTCAGTTAGAAGAATTATTATTCCCATTACTTGACCCTAAAGATGAAGCACAAGCACAAGTTCTTTGTAAAGGTCTACCTGCAGGACCTGGTGGAGCTAAAGGACAAATAGTTTTAACAGCTGCTGATGCTGTCGATAAAGTCAAGCAAGATCCCAAAGCACAATTAATTTTAGTTAGAGAAGAAACAAATCCTGAAGATATCGAAGGAATGCGTGCTGCACAGGCTATACTTACTGCACGTGGAGGTATGACTTCACACGCTGCGTTAGTCGCAAGAGGTTGGGGTAAATGTTGTATCGTTGGTGCCGCTGATATTAAAATTGATTGGAGCAACAGAACAATAAATATTAAAGGTGAAGTACTGAAAGAAGGCGACTGGATTTCTTTAAATGGTACAAAGGGTCTAGTTTACAAAGGTAACCTAGAAACTGTTAGTGCGGCTGAAAACATAAATCTGGTAAAATTCTTAACTCTGGTTGATAAATATCGAAAATTAAAAGTCAGGACGAATGCAGATACTCCAGAAGACGCATTGAAAGCTCGTCAATTTGGAGCAGAAGGCATTGGATTGTTTAGAACCGAACATATGTTTTATGGCAAAGATAGTGAAGCACCATTATTCCATTTAAGAAAAATGATAATTTCTGCTACTGAAACCGAAAGACGCGCTGCATTGAATGATCTATTCCCTTATGTTAAGAAAGATGTTAAAGGAACACTTGCTGCTATGGATGGATATCCTGTTACATTCAGAACTTTAGATCCACCACTTCATGAATTCGTACCAGAAAGTAGAGAGGAGAGAGAGAGATTAGCAAAAGCACTAAATATTTCAATGGAACAATTTATCGAAAGAGCAGATAAATTACACGAAGTAAATCCAATGATGGGACATAGAGGTGTTAGACTTGGAATTACATATCCCGAAATTACTGAGATGCAAATTAGAGCAATTTTTGAAGCAACTGCTGAATTGTTGCAAGAAGGTAAAAAAGTTTTTCCCGAGATTATGATTCCTGTTACTTGTATTGAAACTGAATTAGCTCATCAGTACGAAATTTTCAACAAAGTTTATCCTGAGGTATGTTCTAAATATGGAATGAAAAAAATTCCTCATATGATTGGAACAATGATTGAAATTCCACGAGCATCATTAGCCGCAGATAAAATTGCTAAATATGCTCAATTTTTCTCATTTGGAACAAACGATTTAACACAGATGACATTTGGCTTTAGTCGTGATGATATTGGTGGTTTCTTAGGTGATTATCTTGAAAAGAAAATTTTACCAGTTGACCCATTCCAACAAATTGACCAGTCAACAGTTGGTGAATTAATGAAGATTGCTTGTGAACGCGGACGTTCAACAAGGCCTGATATTAAACTTGGAATCTGTGGTGAACACGGTGGCGAACCTAATTCAGTAGAATTTTGTCATAATATTGGTTTAACTTATGTAAGTTGTTCTCCTTTCCGAGTTCCTGTTGCTCGGTTAGCTGCCGCTAGAGCTGCTATTGCTGATATGCCTGTTAAGAAAAAAACAGTTATAACTAAAAGCAAATTGAAAAGATCTAAAACAAAAAAAGTAGTTAAGAAAAGCAGATAAATAATTTGAGCGAACCTGTATCCTAATGGTGCAGGTTTGCTGAATATAAAATTTTCTAATCTGTGAATTTAATAATTAATAGATAGGTGTAAGATGAAACTATCTGATTTTAAATATAATTTACCAAAAACCCAAATTGCGAAATTTCCCATTCATCCAAAAGATAAATCAAAATTGATGGTATTGGATAAAAAGAATCAGACAATTGAACATAAAAAGTTTAGCGATGTTATTGATTATATGGAAAAAGGAGATGTATTAGTTGTAAACCAGTCTAAGGTTATGCAAGCAAGATTGTATGGCAATAAAGAAAGGACTAATGCTAAGATTGAAGTTTTTGTATTAAGAGAATTGAATAAAGATGAAAATATCTGGGATGTTATAGTTGACCCCGCCCGTAAGGTAAGAATCGGTAATCGAATTTATTTTACTGATAAGTTCTGGTGCGAAGTAATTGATAATACTACTTCACGAGGTAGGACAGTAAGATTCAACCAAGAAGCCGGTGATATTTTTAAAGCAGTTGAAAAATTAGGCAGAACTCCTTTACCCCCTTATATTAAAAGAGATGCAGTGCCCGAAGACAAAGACGATTACCAAACTGTATTTGCAAAAGTTGACGGTTCTGTCGCTGCACCAACCGCAGGTTTACACTTTACTCCAAAGTTGGTGGAGAAAATTGAAAAGAAAGGAATTGTAATTGCTCCTGTTACTTTGCACATTGGGCTGGGTACATTCCGACCAGTAGAAGTGGAAGACCTTACAAAACATAAGATGGACTCGGAATTTTTTGAAATACCTCAGAAATCAGCTGATTTGATAAATAAAGCAATTCAGAATAATCGCAATGTAATTGCTGTTGGAACGAGTGCTACGCGTGTATTAGAAAGTAGTGTTACGTCAGAAAATTTCGTTAAACCAAATAGGGGATGGACGGATAAATATATCTTTCCAGAATATACCTTTAGGATACCTAATAGATTGATTACCAACTTTCATCAGTCTGAGTCAACTCTATTAATGTTGATTGCGGCATTTGGTGGGTATGACTTGGTTATAAAAGGTTATAAAAAAGCAATAAAGGAAAACTACAGATTTCTTAGTTACGGCGATGCAATGATGATTATCTAATTTTTTAGATGACATCTTTATTAATCAAATAACAAGATGTCATCTTTACAAAAAGAACAATGTTATGAAAACTTATGCAGTTATACCATCGGCAGGAAAAGGAATTCGTTTAGGGAGTGATATTCCAAAGCAGTACCTTCAGGTCAATGGAAAGGAAATAATCGCCTACACCCTGGAAATATTTCAGAATTGTGATTTGATTGATGAAATAATAATTCCCGCCTCTGAAGAATATTTTGAGACTTTACAATTATTAAAAGAACGATACAAACTGACTAAAATTACTTCAATAATTAAAGGTGGAGAGACAAGGCAACATTCAGTATATAATGCGATTATGAGTAAACCTGCAAATGGTGATGACATAATTGTTGTTCACGATGCAGTTAGACCTCTGCTTACCGAAAAGATTTTAACCTTAGCTATTTTAGAAGCAAGAAAAAATAAAAATGTAATCGTTGCAGAAAAGGTAAAAGATACTTTGGTTGAAATAAAACAAAATAATTTTAATTATCTTGATAGAGAAAATATTTATTCAATCCAGACACCGCAAATCTTTTCTTATAAAGTATTAAAACATTCACTTGAAAAAGCAATGTCCGAAAATTATATCGGAACAGATGAATCTATGCTGGTAAAAAAAGCGGGATATGAAATTCATATTGTGGAAGGTTCAAGAACAAATTTTAAAATTACAACTCAAGAAGATATTGAACTGTTTGAGAAAATAAAAAAACCTTGAAGAATACTTCAAGGTTTTTTTTCATTAGATTTAATCACAATCCTATTTTAATAGCAGCATCTTCTTTGTTTCAACAAATTTCCCGGTTTCAATCCTGTAAAAATAAATTCCGCTCGACAGATTACTTGCATTGAATTCTACTATATGTGTTCCTGCGAGTTTCTCTTCATTAACTAATGTTGCGATTTCTTGTCCAAGCACATTGTA
>JAFGID010000138.1 GCA_016929735.1 Ignavibacteriales bacterium
CGAATCAATTAACAAAACAGAATTTAAATAAATTTTATCCAGGTGTTTTATTGAAAGTTGGTGATTATTATCCATCAGTGGAATATCTGAAACAAATGATTGAGAAAAATCGTGAATATGGAATCAACGGTGAAGTGTTTTTCTTTTATGAAGGGCTTAAAAAATATCCAGAGTTTTTCAAAAATCTTTACAAAGAAAAAGCTGATTTTCCAAATATCTTAAAAAACTGAGAGTAAAATGAAATTAAAAATATTTGTAGTATTTCTTTTAACATTAACAATATATCAGGCACAGACACAAGAATTCAGAGGTGTATGGCTGACTAATGTGGATAGTTATGTACTTGATTCTGATGCAAACATTATTGAAGCAATGAATTATTTATCCTCGATTGGTATTAATGTTGTGTTTCCTGTTGTTTATAATAAAGGATATACTTTATATCCGAGCCAAATTATGGATAGCCTCTTCGGTGAGCCAGTCCTACCCAGTGCTATATACCTGAAAAATCGTGATTATCTTGAAAGAATGATTATTGAAGCACATAGATTAGGAATGGAAGTAATACCTTGGTTTGAATTTGGATTTTCAACTTCGTATAGTTTAAATGGAGGACATATTATCGCAAAGTTTCCGCACTGGGCATTAAAAAATAAATCAGGTAATCTTGTAGTTAAAAATGGATTTGACTGGAGTTCTGGAATTAATCCCGAAGTTCAAAATTATATGAACTCCTTGATTTTTGAAGTAATAAATAATTATGATGTAGATGGAATACAGGGTGATGATAGATTACCCGCTATGCCTGTAGAAGGAGGATATGATTCAGTTACAGTAGAAATTTATAAAAGTGAACACGGAGGTTCTGCTCCTCCGACAAATGAATATAATACAGCGTGGATGAGATGGAGAGCAGATAAATTGAATCAATATTTAAATAATTTGAAAAATTCAATTAAGGCAGTTGATGAAAATTTAATTCTTTCAGTTTCTCCATCGCCCTGGGACTGGGGTTATTCTCAATATCTGCAAGATAGTAAAGTTTGGGCACAAGATAGTTTAGTTGATAATTTAATACCACAACTTTACAGAGAAGATATATCTTCATATAACGCAGTTCTTAATGTAAATTGGACGAATGTTGGTGCACTATATCCCGAAATATTCTTTGCTGGTATGTTTATTCATAAAAAAAATCCTTATTATTTAATTTCACCAACACTTTTAAGTCAAATGATACAGGCAAATAGAAGTAAAAATGTTAAAGGTGAATGTTACTTTTTCTATGAAGGTTTAAGAGATAGTAATAATAAAATAGGGGATTACTTAAAAAATAACTTTTATACTGAAAAAACATTACTACCTTATAGAAAAGGTATTAAATGGCGTCCTCCTGCATCAATTGTAAATGAGGATTCGTCTGCTGTTACTCAAATTGGTACTTGGGTGCTGAAAAGCAGAAACGGATGGGAAGGAAAAATGCTAAAGACCACTGATTCTAATTATGCCGCACTCGAATATCATTTTGATGTTGATTTCGATTGCTATTATGATTTGTTTGAATACAGAGTGCCAAATACTACTTACACGAAGAACGCAGTTTTCACTTTATATTCGGATAGTTCAATATACAACTGTGCCGATACAATCCTGGCAATTATTGACCAGACTAATACAAATAAAACAGGTTGGCATAAGATAGGAACAGTTTACTTAAAAGCTGAAAGCAACAAAAAAGTAATTAAAGTTGATAATTCATTATTAGAATCCGATAGGGAATTAGTCGCAGATGCGATTATGCTAATGGTAAACAGAAAAAAAAATCCTGATTTAAATCCTACTTCTATAAATGATTTTGATAAGAAAGTTATTCAACCAGAAAATTTGATTTTATATCAAAATTATCCTAATCCATTTAATCCAGTGACGAAAATTAAATTTGCTCTTCCGTCAGATAATCGTGTTACATTAAAAATATTTGATGTTCTTGGTCAAGAAGTAACAACTTTAGTTGACGAGCATAAAAAATCAGGTACTTACGAAATTCAATTTGATGCGACTAATCTGTCAAGCGGAATATATTTCTATCAACTTAAGTCTGGGAATAATTTACAAGTAAAAAAATGTATTCTGATTAAATAAAAAATGTTTCAACTGTCATTCTGAGCGCAGCGAAGAATCTTAAAACAACAGGTGAGTTAGTAAAAGTCATAAATGAGATTTTTCATCACTCAAAAATTTGTAACTTTCAATATCACAATGTAAGGTGTCTCAATTTATTTTGGGGAAAAAATGAAAAAATTTGCTCTAATATTTTTCTCGTTCATTTCTTTTAATATATATTCTCAATTATTGGAAGAATTTCGTGGAGTTAAATTAACTAATGTAGATAGTCAGATTCTATTTACAGATGATAATATTGCCGCAGGAATGGATTTCCTTTCTTCCAAAGGTATCAATGCTGTCCTAACAGTTTGTTGGAATGGAGGATGGACACTTTATCCCAGTCAGGTAATGGATAGTTTGTTCGGAAAAGAAATTCATTCAAGTTTTACAGGGCGTGATCCATTAAAAAGGGTTATCATCGAGGCACATAGAAATGGTATTGAAGTATATCCTTGGTTTGAATATGGATTTGCTGCTTGGTATTCTGGTGGTACTTCTCCTTTTGGTGGACATATTTTACAAACATTTCCTGATTGGGCTTCAAGAAATTATGACGGTTCTATAACAACAGAAAATGGTTTTGATTGGATGCAGGCAATAAATCC